>CAYPKB010000313.1:0-1519 GCA_964411185.1 uncultured bacterium | reverse complement strand
TTTTCATGAAAATACCTACTATATTTTGGACTGGAAAAGTAATTATCTGGGTGATGATTCTGAGGCCTATTCAAAAGAAGGATTAAAAAAGGCTATGGAAGAGGGAGATTATTATAGGCAGGCTGCTATCTATACAAGAGCTATCAATGCACAAATGAACCTTAGCCCATCTTCCCTAGAATATCGCTTTGGCGGGGTTTTCTACATTTTTTTACGTGGGATACCTAATCAAAAAGGAATCTATCATTTTTACCCCGAAGGAGAAAATCATGGAATCCTTTGATGCATCTACTTTTTTTCATCCATCTGATCTTTTATTTGCCACCACACTGTTAGGTAGGAAGGGAAAAGAGAATCAAAAAATTTTCTTAGCCTATCTTTTTTCTTCTGCTAGAGAAGGAGATCTCTCTCTAAATCCCTCTCAAGAAGTCGATTCTCCTACTCTTGGACATATACCTTTGGCAGTAAGAAGAAGTTTGGAAGAGGGAGCTGTGGAATTATCTAGAGAGATCTGTCAAGAGATAGAAGAGCCAAATGAACAAGCTATCTTGCCTATCATTTCGTATCGAGGAAGATATTACCTGCAAAAGAATTGGATTTTTGAAGAGAAGATTCTTGCATCATGTAAACAACGGGACAGAAGAAAAAGATCTCTTCCTATTGATAGAAAGTCTTTTGAAGAAGAGGTATCTAAATTATTAGAAAGACAAAAGATATCCAAGCTACAAAAGGAGGCCCTTTTGTTTGCTGCAGATCATCCCCTTACCTTTTTGCTGGGAGGGCCTGGCACAGGCAAGACACATATAGCTGCCCATTTTGCAGATCTTTGTCAAAGATCTAGTACTCATCCCTTATCCATTGCTTTTCTTGCTCCCACAGGAAAAGCTCTTGCCAATTTACAACAAAAAGTTTCTCCTTCTCTGGACAATCTCTCATTTTCCACTATCCACTCCTATTTAGGTTTAGGCTCGTTATCCAAGAGAAAAAAAGAGAAAAAATCTTTTGATCTTCTCATCATAGATGAAGCCTCCATGTTGGATGCTAAGATGTTTTCTTACCTGCTCTCTTCCATAGAAGAGTCTACTCATATGCTATTTATGGGAGATCCGAATCAGCTTCCTCCTATTGAACAAGGTAGCTTGCTACATGAAATTTCTCTTTTTTTTCCTCAATTTTGTTGGGCCATTGAGGAGAACTTCCGAGCTAATAAAAAATTACATCAGTTAGCTCAAAATGTTATGAAGGGTGAGATAAGCTCTTTGAAGGAGCTATTGCAACCTCTTTCCAAAGAGAGATGGGAAAAGGAGCTCACCAATCTCTGGAAAAAACATTTGTGGCAATATGACTTTCTTCCGCCTATCTCCCATCTTCTATCTAAAGCCAAAGAGAGCATTATGCTCACTCCTATGAAAAGAGGGATTTTTGGAGCTGATTTTCTGAATCAATGGATAGGAAAAAAAATAGGGAAAGAGTGCAAAAGGGAGTATTGGAAAGCCTTCCCTATACTCATTACACAAAA
>CAYPKB010000312.1:0-1531 GCA_964411185.1 uncultured bacterium | reverse complement strand
CGGGATAGCTTTTTAATGTGTTGATAGATAAAGAGTTAAATGCAGTACTGTCACTCCTTAAGGGTTGGGTAAAACAGCTCTGTGTGAGCATTGTGGGAAAGACATTTATTACAATCAAAAAACATTGAGGTGGTATCATATTAGAACATCCCTCACTGATTGTGGTTTAAAGGCAACTCCTAAAAAGGACATATAAATGTTTAAAAAATCTAGGAAAATGGGAGAAAGAGTTTATATTGAGAACAGAAAGAGTTGTCCTTAGATTGAATTTTCTGACGGCGAACATATTTATCCAGATTTGATTTTGAGGTTTTGCCCGTTTTGTGGTGAAAAGATTAAGGAGCGTAAAAATGGAAAAGAGGAAGCTTGCATCTATTAGAAGAATCAAAGAAATTTTGCCGATTAAGGATGCTGATGCTATTGAGGTTGCAGTGGTTGATGGGTGGAGGGTTGTGGTAAAGAAGGGCGAGTTTCAGCCCGGAGATGTTTGTATTTATTGTGAAATAGATTCTTGGATTCCGCATAAAATTGCTCCGTTTCTATCTAAAGGACAAAAACCAAGAGAGTACGAGGGAATAAAGGGAGAGAGGCTAAGAACGGTTAAGTTGAGGGGCCAAGTGTCGCAGGGTCTAGTTTTGTCTTATGATTTGGCTTCTGGATTTGACATTGGAGATGATGTAACAGAATATTTGGGAATTAAGAAGTGGGAAGCGCCTATTCCTGCTTGTCTTGCTGGTCAGGTGAAGGGTAGCTTTCCCAGTTTTATTCAAAAGACTGACGAAGAAAGAATTCAAAATCTTGACATTGATGAGCTTGTTGCGGAATTCGGTATGCATAAGTTCATTGTGACGGAAAAATTGGATGGTTCTTCAACTACGTTTTCTTTGAATGATGGTGAGTTTGATGTCTGTTCTCGGAATCTTTGTCTTTATGAGACGGATTCAAATACGCAATGGAAAATAGCGAGAAAATATGATCTCGAAGAGAAGATGAGATCTGTTCAAGAGAAGATTAATGTTAATTTTGCGATTCAAGGGGAGTTGATTGGAGAAGGGATCCAGAAGAATCGATATAAAATCAAGGGCCAGGATTTTTATGTGTTTAATGTGTTTAACATTATTGATCATCAATACTTTTCTTGGGAGTCTGTAAAGGAAATTGCAGAGCTTCTTGGCTTGAAGGTTGTGCCTGAGATTGATGATTCTTTTAGTATAGAAGGAAAAGATACGAAGGACTTTCTTGTGTTTGCAGAGGGAAAGTCTAAGCTAAATCCAAAAACCGAAAGGGAAGGATTGGTGTTTAAGATTAGTGCTAATGAAGTTTCTTTTAAGGCTATTAGTAATAAGTTTTTGATGAAAGAATAGGAGCCTTATATCCAGGATTAAAGGTTTGGTTTTGTCCATTTTGCGGAAAACAATTAAAGATTTGGAGAATAAAAGATGAAGTGGTTTAGGTATCCAGACTTCAAACCGGAGCCAGAAGAAGACTACGGTGCTTTTACACACAGCAAAAGAGTCCTTGTGTTTAATAG
>CAYPKB010000311.1:0-1538 GCA_964411185.1 uncultured bacterium | reverse complement strand
TTTTTCTATTTCTCTTGTCTCTAAAAATCATATCTCAGAGAAAATTCCTCACCTTTTGTGGCAAACCTATAAAGATAAAAAACTTCCTCAAGCTGCAAGAAAAGCGCAAGAGAGTTGGATTGGTAAAAATAGAGATTTTTCTTATCATTTGTTTGATGATGAGGATATAAAGCAATTCATAGAAGAAGAGTGTAACCCTCAATTTTTATCATTTTTTTATGATCTTCCTATAGGTGCTATGAAGGCAGATCTATGGAGATATCTCATTCTCATGAAAAAAGGAGGAGTCTACACAGACATAGACTCTCTTTGCTTGACTCCTATCTCTAAGTGGCCTCTTGACTGTGTTCCCAACTCCCCTATTTTGCTGTTAGATTTAGACGAAAATCAAAGCCACTTTTGCCAATGGACTTTAGCCTCTACTTCCATGCACCCAGCCATGCAATTTGTCTGTCACTACCTGTTAGAAAAGTGGCAAAAACAAGGACTATCCATCCATCCGAATGGCTCTATCGATGTTCTTTCTACAACCGGCCCTGCTATTTTTTCTGAAGCTCTAAAAAAATATATGGATGAGCCCATTTCCAAACCCGCGATTAAAATTATGAAACAATACCAAAGGGATAGCAAATATAGAAAACGTTTGAACCGACTAGGAATTTATCTAGTTAGACAAGGCTATTTTCAAGGCGAAGGATCCCAAAATCTATTTTGGGGAAGTAGCGGAGCTCTTGGAAATAGCTATAATAGCTGGTCAAGAGAGATGGAAAATACTCTTAACTAGAAACCGATTTCTCCTATATTAAGCTTCAATTTTAACCTCACGCTATGCATGATTTTTTACAAAATAACTCTGACCATCTATTTGAAATATTTCCTCTTACTCAGTTCCTTCCTTACCTGCTTTTCATATGCATCTGAAGGAAGCATAGACCAATACCTTCAATACTTGGAAAAATATCCTATCACTTTAGGACCTAGTGGTTCCCATCAAATGGGAGAGATCGAAATCATCCAGGATAGAAAGCAAATGTTAGAAATCGAAAAATCTACCAATAGAAAGGTGGGTCTTGTTGCAGAAGATGCCTATTGGATTTGGTTGAATGACGCTGTGCAATTCCCCAATGGAAAATATGGGGTATACGGCCGTCTTATCTGGAGACAATCACTGCAAGGCATTCCTGGAGTTGCCATCCTGCCTCTTTTGCCGAACGGCAAAATTGCACTTAATAGAAATTACCGACATGCTACCCGCTCCTGGGAATATGAATTACCGCGCGGTGGTCTAATGGATCATGAAACCCCTGAAGAAGCCGCTCTTAGAGAGATGAAAGAGGAAACAGGACTCATAGCAGACAAAGTAGAGTTTTTGGGTTATATGTACCCAGATTCTGGCATAACAAACTCCTGTATACCGATATATCTTGCTCAAATTTGTAAAAAAGATCTTCCTACCCCTGAAGATGGAGAAGCTATTGCCTCTGTAGATGCTTTCACTATGGAAGAGTTAAAAGAGAGATTTTTACGTGGCTATCTAG
>CAYPKB010000310.1:0-1544 GCA_964411185.1 uncultured bacterium | reverse complement strand
TGAAAAGGCTTGGGCTATTCACCCAAGCCTTTCAAGCTTTAGTATCCCTTCTCTATGCACAAGTAGAAAAGACTAAGAGACTGGTGTAGCTTCTACTACCTTTTCTTCTTTGGGTTTGAGGCTTTCGTAAATTTTCTTTTCGATTTCTTGTAACACCGTAGGATGTTTTTCTAGATATTCTTTAGCGCTCTCTTTCCCTTGCCCTAGCCTCTGTTCTTTATAACTAAACCAAGTGCCTTTTTTATCGATAATACCTAGGTCGGATCCCACATCAATGATAGATCCCAAGTGAGAGATACCTTGATTGAAGAGAATATCAAATTCCGCTACTTGGAAAGGAGGAGAGACTTTATTCTTCACTACTTTTACCTTCACTCTAGAGCCTATCTCCTTATTTTCCGGACCTTTCAAGCTAGAAATTCTCCGGATATCCAGGCGAACAGAAGAATAGAATTTCAGAGCCCTACCACCTGTTGTAGTTTCCGGATTTCCAAACATGATACCAATTTTTTCCCTGATCTGGTTGATGAAGATGGCGCAAGTATTGCTTTTAGCAAGAGTAGAAGTAAGCTTTCGAAGCGCCTGAGACATCATTCTAGCTTGCAAACCTACATGGCTATCTCCGATCTCTCCTTCCAGCTCATTTTTGGGTACTAAAGCTGCTACGGAATCTATAACAATCACATCTACCGCATTGGACCTGGCCAGCATTTCTGCAATGTTCAAGGCTTCTTCTCCGCAATCTGGTTGAGATATCAATAGATCATCTACGTTGACTCCAATGCGAGTGGCATAAGCTGGATCCAAAGCATGTTCTGCATCGATATAGGCTGCCACTCCCCCAGACTTTTGTACGTTAGCTACAATGTGGGTAGCAAGGGTTGATTTTCCGGAAGATTCTGGCCCATATATCTCTACCACTCTTCCTCTTGGTACCCCCCCTATTCCTAAAGCGATGTCTAGAGAGATCGCTCCTGTGGGGATGGCGGTAACCCCTCTGGAAGAAGAGTGTTTTCCTAATGTCATAATAGCCCCTTCTCCAAATTGCTTTTGAATGTGGGAAAGAGCCAGCTCTAATGCCTTTTTTTTCTCAGAATTTGCTGAATTCATGAAAGATCCTTTGGTTGTATCGATCTATAGTTCTTTGACATTGTATCAAGCTAACTCAAGAAAAAAAAGAGATCTTCTGTTCTAATACAAAAAAGAGGGAGAAAGATGATATTAGCAGGTGATATTGGAGGGACCAAAACAAGATTGGCTCTCTTTGACAGGCAGAAACAAACGGTAAAAGAAAAAAAATTTTCTTCACCGGACTTTCCATCGCTTGTAGCGATTGTAGAAGAATTTCTAGAAAAACAAAAAGCTGAGATAGCAGTCTTTGGTATCGCAGGGCCCGTAAAAAACAACACTTGCAAAGCAACCAATCTTCCTTGGAAAGTGGAAGGAAAAAAGATAAGCGAGCAATTTTCTATTCCATCTGTCTCTCTTATCAACGATCTTTTAGCCAACGCTTATGGCATCAGAGCACTCAAAGAAGAAGAATT
>CAYPKB010000309.1:0-1544 GCA_964411185.1 uncultured bacterium | reverse complement strand
AATTAATTCTCAAAAATAATCTATTTTGAAGGAAAAATGCTAAATTTATTGTCTCTCGTATTAGGAGAATTTTATGATAAACTAGCCTCTTTGAACCAGATAGTGGAAAGAGAGGTGCAATTCCCTGAGGCCCCAGGTAAGATCAAAATTGCTATAGGGATGAGGAGAGCTGGAAAGACCTATTTCTTATACCAAAAGATTTTACATCTGTTAGCGCAAGGTATTGATAAAAGAGCTGTTCTATACCTGAATTTTGAAGATGATAGATATCTTCCGCTGGATGAGCAGAAGCTCGCTCATTTGATCGAATCATTCTACTCTCTTTATCCTGAAAATCATGACAGAAAATGCTATCTATTTTTGGATGAAATTCAAACGGTAGAGAATTGGCCTATAGTTGTTAGAAGGATGCAAGATACAAAAAATGTGGAAATCTTTCTTACAGGCTCCTCTTCAAAAATGCTCAGTAAAGAAATCTCCACAAAACTTCGAGGAAGGTCACTTGCTACAGAAATCTGGCCTTTTAGTTTTAGGGAGTTTTTGCTAGCAAAAAAGGTAGAAATAGATCATTTCATCTATAGTCAAAAAATCAGAGACTATTTTCATCAATATCTTTCTCAAGGCGGGTTTCCCGAAATTATACCCTATTCGAAGGATGTTAAAAATCAGACTCTGCAAGAATATTTAGATGTTGCCATCTACAGAGATATTATCGAACGGCATAAGATCGCAAATCCAACTCTCATAAAGTATATGATTCTTTCCATGCTGAAAAATGTGGGGAAGCCTTTTGCTATCAACAAATTTTATAATGATTGTAAAACTAGAGGATACAAAATTAGCAAAGAGAGTTTATATGAATATGCTGAGTATATCGAAGATGCCTATGTAGCCTTTCCTATTGATAGACATCACAAATCCTTCAGAGTGACAAGAAACAGTCCCAAAAAGCTATATGCCATAGATTCAGGTTTAGTAAGAGGATGCACTTTAGAATATGAGCAAGACCTAGGAAGACTTTTTGAGAATATTATTTTTTTAGATCTCAGAAGGCATGGGTATACAGTTGAGTATTATAAAACATCAGAAAATTATGAAATTGATTTCATTGCAACAACTAGACAAGGGAAAAAAAAGCTATTTCAGGTAGCTTGGGATCTAAACGATCCTAAGACCCTAAAAAGAGAAGAGAGAGCTTTGATAGCTGCGCAGAAAGAGCTTGGCATTGAAGGGGAAATTATCACTTTGGATTCTTACCTTCAGCGTGAAAATCCGTTGCTTTTACCTTCTTAAATTTTCTAAGGTATCCATAGGAATTGAAGTATCTATATCGATGAGTAACAACCATTTCAAAATACATAAGGAATTTGAGCCGGCAGGCAGTCAAATCGAGGCAATTGAGAAATTGACCTTGGGGATAAAAAGAGGTAAAAACGCTCAAGTTCTTTTAGGAATCACAGGTTCAGGAAAGACCTATACTATAGCGAATGTGATCGCAAATGTACAAAAACCTACCTTAATTTTAGCTCATAACAAAACCTTAG
>CAYPKB010000308.1:1012-1549 GCA_964411185.1 uncultured bacterium | reverse complement strand
AAAAGCCTCCTCTTCAGAATCAAATGCCATAACCCAGCTATGTGCCATAGTTCCCTTGACAGGGATGTTCCACAATTTCCCTGCAAGGACATTAGAGGTAGAAGTTGCCCCTCCAATGAAGGCCGCTCTAGCAGCTGATATAGCCCCATCGAATCCCTGAGCCCTTCTCATCCCAAACTCTACCACTTCATCGCCGTCGGCTGCATAGGCGATCCTAGATGACTTGGTAGCTATCAAAGTTTGAAAATTGAGAATATTCAACATCACACTCTCAATAAGTTGTGCTTGGATAATGGGTCCCTCTACTTTTAGCAAAGGCTCATGAGGAAATATTAAAGAGCCCTCTTCAGGAGCAAAGATATCGCAAGAAAACTCCATTTCTTCTAAATAGCGCAAAAAGCCCTCTTCAAATAGAGGCTTGCCTCCAGCATCCACTTGGTTGCTTAAATAATCGAGCTCTTGTTTGGTGAAATGTAAATTTTGGAGATATTCCACCGCAGTCTGTAATCCAGCATAAATGGCATACCCTCCATGGAA
>CAYPKB010000308.1:0-1002 GCA_964411185.1 uncultured bacterium | reverse complement strand
GGGCCACTTTCGAAAAGCTAAATGAAAAAGTGCCTGCCTATCTTTCATACCAGCTTTCCAATAGCCATACCCCATAGTCAATTCATAAAAATCGGTAAATAAAGAGAGTCTGTTTGCGTAGATTTCTTTCTGAATATTCATAACTTTGGTAGATGAAGATATCTTCGAGGAGCAATTAAATACAAATATTGTTTCTAGAAGAAAAATTAGCCCCCTTCCTTCTCTTTTTTTGCTCCAAATCATCTATCTCTTGTTGTATTAGAGCTGCCTTTTTTCGGTTTTCATCCGCTAACCGGAAATGCTTTCTTGCAGTCAGAAGCATCCCATCGACAAATTGCAATCTTTCTCCCACACTCTCGTGGTATAAGGCCCTTGCTTCATATCCACTTTTCTCCTCTTTCAGTTCTATAATTTTTTGATCTATCTCTCTTCTTGTCATGCCATATAGAGGATGAAAATAACAGTTAGTGAGGCAAAAAAGAACAATCAAAAAAATTCTCATCTAGATCCTCTTTCTTCTTTTCTTGACAAGCTCCTTAACTTCTATTTAGTTTACAGCTATGACACATGTCCATCTCAAAAAACCTCTGCAGAAAGAAAAAAAAGCATTCATCGGCGCTATCATTATCGCTTTTTTCTTTATGCTCTTAGAGATTTTCGGAGGATTTGTAGCAAATAGCCTTGCTTTGATTTCAGATGGTCTCCATATGTTTTCTGATGTAGGCTCTTTATTGCTTGGACTGATCGTCATTCAAATCAGCAAAAGACCTCCCTCTGTGAAAAAAAGCTTCGGCTATGAGAGAGCAGAAATTCTAGGCGCTTTGGCTTCAGGTACTGCTCTTTGGATCCTCATGTTTTTTCTGATCTACGAGGCATTCACCCGTTTTTTTCATCCTGAAGATGTAGAGGGTCCTCTGGTTTTTTTGATTGCTGTGTTGGGATTGATAGCCAACCTACTCATGTGGAGACTGCTTCATCCTGCTCAGCATGGAAAAAGTTTGA
>CAYPKB010000307.1:0-1560 GCA_964411185.1 uncultured bacterium | reverse complement strand
GAAAAACTCTGTTAGAACAAAAAAATAGAGCTATCGATTTTTTTCATTAGAGAAACTATAGTTAGAAACAACCCCCTGGAGGTATTGTGAGTGATTCTGCTGAACATCCCTTTGAAGAAAAAGGTCGTTCATTCCGGTCTCCAGATCCATGTGTACTTATTATCTTTGGAGCTACAGGGGATCTTACTGCTAGAAAACTCGGTCCAGCTATCTATAATCTGGGTAAGGAGGGGTTACTACCTGCCCAATTCGCCTGCGTTGGTTTTGCAAGAAGAGACAAAAATGATGAAGTTTTTCGAGGAGATCTGAAAGAAGATATCCAAAAACATTCCAGACTAGATCTAGATGAAGAATTTTGGAACTCTTTTCAAAATCAGATCTTTTACCATAAATCTGAATTTGACAATGATGAGGGTTATGAAAGCCTCAAGAAAAGACTCGCAGAAATCGACCAAATGTTCGGGACAAAAGGAAATCGCATTTTCTATCTATCTGTACCTCCCAAGTTTTTTTCATTTGTTATAGGAAAATTATCGGAGCATGGCCTTTTCTACTCACCGGATGATGAAAAATGGTCTCGAGTGATTATTGAAAAACCCTTTGGAAAAGATACGGATTCAGCCCTGGAACTCCAAGAAAATATCCAACAACACCTCGATGAAAGTCAAATCTATCGGATTGATCACTATCTTGGGAAAGAGACGGTACAAAATATCCTTGTTTTTCGCTTTGCAAATTCTATCTTTGAGTCCTTTTGGAATTATAAACACATTGACCATGTACAAATCACAGTTGCCGAAGATTTGGGAATAGGTACAAGGGGTAGATTCTATGAAGGAGAAGGACTGGTTAGAGACATCATGCAAAATCATATGATGCAACTTCTTTCTCTAATCGCTATGGAACCACCCGTAAATCTTGAAGCTGATAGCATCAGAGACGAAAAGGTAAAGGTATTACAATCCACTAGACATTTTACAGAAGAAGATCTCAAAAATGCCGTAGCAAGAGGTCAGTATGAAAGGGGTATTATCAATGGTGAAGATGTAAAAGCTTATCGAGAAGAAGATGAAGTAGACCCAAAATCAAACGTAGAAACTTTTGCAGCCATTCGCCTCTATATTGATAATTGGAGATGGACTGGCGTTCCCTTTTATTTGCGCGGCGGAAAAAGATTACCTAAAAAAGTTACAGAAATATCTGTTATCTTCAAAGATGCTCCTGGAATCCTATTTACGGAACAGGGAAAAAATGAAGCTAATGTACTGGTAATTCGTATACAGCCAGATGAAGGAATATCCATGAAAATGAATTGTAAAGTACCTGGTCCAAGAGGTCCTATACAACCTGTAAAAATGGACTTTCGTTATGGATCCTACTTCGGGCAGTCTCCACCAGAAGCTTATGAAAGACTCATCTGGGAGTGCATGTTGGGTGATACAACCTTATTTGCAAGAACAGATGAAGTAATCACTTCTTGGAAATTATTCACACCTTTATTGAAATATTGGGAAGAAAATCCCCCCGAAAATTTTCCGAACTACAAGGCTGGCACCTGGG
>CAYPKB010000306.1:0-1563 GCA_964411185.1 uncultured bacterium | reverse complement strand
CTAGAATCCTTGATATACCCTTCATGGCTGCAGCCTGTCTTATTCTTGCTTGGGTTTGTTGGATCGGTCATCTCAACCTTTGGTGGGGTATCTCTTTTCTTCTACTGCTAATACTCTACACCCTCTTCTCCACTTGGTGGGGGAAAAATGGGGAAGAAGAAGCCTCTTCACAAATAGATGTACCAATATGGAATTTGAAGAAATGTCTCCCCATTTTGCCAATCAGTATTGTTATTCTCATCTTGGGCGGAGAATTGTTGGTATCAGCTTCTATCACTATAGCCAAAGCCTATCATCTCTCTGATGCTTTGATAGGACTTACTATTATAGCTATAGGAACCAGTATTCCAGAGCTTGCCACTTCTATTTTAGCCACTTATCGGAATCATCCTCAAATAGCCCTTGGTAATATTATTGGATCAAATATCTACAATGTGTTCGGTGTTTTAGGGGTTACCTCTCTTCCCAAAGCGATACAATTTGAAAAATTCTCTAATATTGATCTGTTAGCCATGTTGAGCGTAAACCTCCTATTTGCTCTAGTAGTTTGCGCAAGAGGAAGAGCTGGAAGATGGTTGGGTTTTTTCTTCCTTACCATCTATCTATTTTTCTTTTCCTTTCTCCTTTACCCACATCTCTAGTGGTATTTGGAACCAATACCAGACATAATATAGAAGCACCCATTGTAAGCCATAGGCTGAAAAAAATAGGTGATATGAGATTTCTAAGTGTTTTGTCTTGAATAAGATAATCTACTACAAGCAAAACAATCAGCCCGCCAAAAACAGCCACAAACCCTCTTTTGATTCCTTCTCCTATTTTGTTAGTTGGTTTTAGATGCAGCTTTGCATAAGAAGCTAAAAGGCCAGAGAGCCCTACAGTCATTGCTCCTATCATTAGAAAAAGAACTTTCGCACTTGGAAGAAGCCATATTCCAAAAAGAGGAAAGGAAAAAGAAAAAAGAGAAAGAGTAAGATAGCTTTTTTTTGTTAGCCAATTCTCAATCTTTTCACCATGCCTCAAAAAAAGATAGAGCAAGAGAGCTCCCAGAATCCACCCTCCAATCAGATCAGTAAAGTAGTGAACACCAAGATAGATACGAGAAAAGCTAATCAAAACAAGATAACTGAGTCCTACAATTAACCCCTTATTTCCCTTCCAATAATGGATCACAAGACCACCTAGAAGCAGGCTACTTTGAGCACCTCCACTTGGAAAACCAAAACTACGTAAGGGTATCAATTCTATATTCGGTAAATAGACAAAAGGTCTTGGCTGACCGAATAGATTTTTAAAGAAGTAGTTAAGAAACCCTGCAATAATTAGAAGAAAGAAGATCCTACTCCCCCATCTCCAAGAAAATCCAACCCAAATAACAGGTACGAGTAGGAAATAGAAATAATTGGTATCGAAAAAGTTCAAAAAACGAAAAAAATGGTTCAATCCCTCTGTTCTGAAACCGGCAAGCCAAGTCAGCCATTCATTTTGACGTAGATAGAGTTCATCCATAATTTCATATTATTAAAAACAGGGTCCCATTCAACATACGCTTGGCAAAACGAG
>CAYPKB010000305.1:0-1563 GCA_964411185.1 uncultured bacterium | reverse complement strand
AGTAGATAGCAAACTACAAAGAGTGTTTTCGTAGGCAAGAAATCCCCTATGCAAATTTTCGAAAGCATTTTTTCTTAAAGTTCGATCTGTGCTTTTCATGTAGACGCCATAAGATCCTGTAGAAAGAGGATGATTTTTCCCCTCGCTATCTCTGGCCGGGTCAAACGTTAAATCTGCATTTTCAAACGCACTAAAAGCTTCGTGAGCACCCTTAAGGGCATTACCGCTTAAAGCAAGTAATTTTTCTTCCTTTTCGCTTAGAGTATATTCACGAAGATGAGCAATTTTCTCTAAGAAAGTCTTATAAGTGGATAACCTTTCATCTTGAAGCAACTGGTGAAATTCTTCTGAGGAAAGTGAAAGCAATTCAGGTTGTACCCAAGAAATTTCAGAAGAAAATTGATGTAGTAAGGTGGTGATTTTTAAAAATGCTTCCTTGTTCTTGTCATTTCCCAAGTCCTCATCATGTCGAAGGTGAGCATACACATACAATTTAGCCAGCTCTCTCTCGAGTTCGAAGGTCTGATCTAACATCGATTTTAGAGAGTCGGGGTCACTGAGATTTCCTTTGAAAGTTTGAAAGTTGGGCCATCTAATATCCCCCTCTTTCCCCTTAAATTTGTCATAAGTTTCCTCCCAGACAATAGGGGTAGAAAACATATCTTCAACACTCCATTTGCTATCTTCTGGAATATCGCCCCTGTCTAAAAGTTCACTCATGATTTACCAACCTTTTTTAAATATTTTTTTACGCTTGAGTGACCATTTATAGTATGAGAAATGGTTTAGGTCACGAAAAAAAATTTTTTTATATGGGTAAAATCTTTTTATTAGCAGAAGGAACTCTTAGTTGCTAAATTTTATTGCGAAAAATTTTCATTCTTCATATGATAATAGCTAGAAATTTCATGGTTTTTAACGGAGGTTACTTATGGCAATTGCAACAAAAATTGCTCTTAAACCAATTGGGAATCGAGTCATCGTTCAACGAGTAGACGAAGAAGAAGAGCAGAAAAACGGCATTATCATACCAGATTCTGCAAAGAACAAACATAAGCAAAGAAAAGCAAAAGTTATCGCAATTGGTTCAGGTAAACAATTAGAGGATGGATCCGTTCTTCCTATTCCTGTAAAAGAAGGTGACCTTGTCCTCATGGATGAATATTCCGGTCAAGAAGTTACAGTAGAAGATGAAGAGTATATTGTATTAAAAGCTGACGATATCATCGCATTGATTGAAGAATAAAGAAGGAGTAAAAAATGGCTGCAAAAGAAATTAAATTCAAAGAAGATGCCCGCCGCAAGATTTTAAAAGGAGTGCAAACTCTATCTTCGGCTGTAAAAGTTACTTTAGGTCCTAAAGGACGAAATGTAGCTATTGATAAATCCTATGGATCTCCAATCATCACAAAAGATGGTGTGACCGTAGCAAAAGAGATCGAATTAGAAGATAGATTCGAGAACATGGGAGCCCAGATGGTTAAAGAGGTAGCTAGTAAGACAGCTGACCATGCTGGTGACGGAACCACAACAGCTACTGTACTTGCCGAAGCTATCTTTTCA
>CAYPKB010000304.1:670-1565 GCA_964411185.1 uncultured bacterium | reverse complement strand
GGGACTTTCTGCTTATGATCTAGATCTTCTACTGGACCGTAGAAATTTTCCTCTCAAACGAAAAGTGCCTCCCATTTATATGAAAGGGGAGATCATGGCAAAAACGGCAGAAGAGTATGAAGAGGCCTTACAGATCCGTTATATCCCCCATTTGATATTTGATGATTTCTCTACTCTAGAAAATGTTTTTTCTAGATGTGCAAAAGCGATCAAAAAAGAAGAAATTTTAACGGTACAACGTTGGATGGGATGTTACTACCAGCAGGAGATACGCTCTGCTCTTTTACCTAACGTCTCTGTCAGGTGGATCGATGAAAAGATAGGCTTTGGGCTCTTTGCAGAAGAAGATCTTCCTTCCAAAACCTATATTGGACAATATACGGGAAGACTGCGGAAAAGAAGAGGGAGAAGAGATAATAAAAACTCTTATTGTTTTGAATATCTGATAGGAAGTGAAAAAACACCCTACACAATAGATGCTCAAGATGAAGGGAATTACTGTCGTTTTATCAACCATAGCAAAGAGGGGAATAGTGAACCTCTTGTAGTCTATCATGATGGAATGATGAAAGTGATCATCCATGCCAATCGGAAGATAGAAAAAGGTGAAGAGATCACCTACGATTACGGTGATAAATATTGGTCCAAGCGAGAAGCTCCATTACCGAGATAATCTCTTTTTTCAATATGAACCATAGATTCCTCTAAAAAAATTCTTCTTTTGATTCTCTCCCAATCTTCATGAGAAAGAGAAGTTATCTCTTTTTGGCCGATAGTATCCGAGAGATGCATTCCAAACCATATAGCCTCTTCATCTTTTTTTCCTCTTATCAGTCCATATAAAATACCTGCTACCACCTGCTCTGGGCTGTGATTTTCTTGGGAAAAAAAATAA
>CAYPKB010000304.1:0-660 GCA_964411185.1 uncultured bacterium | reverse complement strand
GGAGAATGGAGAAATCTTTTTTCTCTATACCAGATCCGTTTTCTATCTAAAAAAAAGATCGTTGGGATTGTTTTCATTCGCTTTAGCAGCTCTTGCATCTCTTCTTTTTTCCAACACTTTTTTCTCTTATAGAGAAATAGAGCAGTAAGATTGGAGTAAGAGGGAAGGAAAGAGCTATCTTCAACCTCTACATATAAAGAAAGAGATTTTCTATTAATCTCTAAAGATGGATCTAATAGCTCTTTCCACTCTTTCATCTTTTGATCGATATGGATCCATGGAGAAATAGGATAGAAGGGTCTTATACTTTTTTCTTTATCTACTCGTATATAGGGGAAGATATTTTTCTCTCTTAGATAGGAGTAGGCGAGCTCTTTTTGCTTCTCATTTTTGGTAAGAGTGCAGATAGCTGACCGCTTTCCCAATTTAGAGAGGATATGGGCAACCGTGGCTATATGTCCTTCTATTTTTTCTCCACCAATAGAGATGCGACCCAATAGAGAGATTTCTTCCTGCTTATATTTAGAGCACCTATCACATCGAATCGAAGTGGAAGCATGAAGGGATATAAGAGAAAGGTATAAAATAAAAATTTTCATATATTTATTTTCTACATACCCTTTCCTTCTCTTTTTCCCAACTTTTTGATAAGATAGGACA
>CAYPKB010000303.1:0-1576 GCA_964411185.1 uncultured bacterium | reverse complement strand
ATCCAGATCTTTCAATCAGAATGAACGATGCACTGAATGATATATTACCTGACTCTCTAAAAAAGAATGCAGATTTTATGGTTGGTGCGATAGCAATATCACCTCGTTTCTACTCCGTTGCAGATAGCTCTTTGAAAAAGTTGGATCCTACATCTCAACCAACTGACCAGCAAAAAGCGGATGTAAAGAAATTTATGACAGAGGCAATTCTGCAATCTCCCAGTAGGTTTGATGATCTATCTCCAGAAATGAAAGATGGTTCTTTTTCAGCAGATCTTTTGAAAGAAATAGACACCCGAAAAGCAAACATCCGAACAGACAACTCAAATGACTTCCAACTTGAAAGAGAGTTAGACAAGGCTAGACAGATGATACATCAAAAAAGGCAAAATTTTATGGCTAGCCAAATTAATTGGAACGAGCGTGAACAAGCTTTGTCAAAATTGGTTACTTGTCCACACCTTATCAAAAAAGCTCCTGATTCTATCAAAAGTGATGGACAGTTTCTTGCTGACTTTATACAAAAGGCAGAAAAAAAGAACTCAGTTGATATAACTCCATTACGTGCAATCATTGACCATTGTTTACCAGAAGAGAGGGATTTGCAACAGAAACACTTAGAACTATTACAATCCATACTTCTTGTAACAAACAATGACTATATTATTTTTAGGCATTATCCTTCATTGAAATCAAATAGTGATTTTTTGAAAAGCCTATTTGTTGCATGTAGAAAAAATCGTATAAGCTTTGCGTTTAGATTTTTATCTAAAGATTTACGAGAAGACAAAGCATTTCTCAAAGAATTAATCTCTATAGGGCCTTCTTTTTACAACCGATTATCATCCGAGTTACGAAAAGATCATGAGATAGCTATCCTTGCTGCCAAAAAAAGTCTCAGGATTAGACAACTGGATAGTTCTCTTCTCTCTAATCAAGAGTTTCTTTTGCAATTAATATCGCAATTTTCTGATAACCGAAAACAACTAAGCTCAATTCTAAGAAATATGTCTAAGGATTTTAAGGAAAACGCAGCTTTTCTAAAAGAGGCACAGAAAAACGCTTCTATACCTCTTCCTCTTTCTGAAAGACAAAAGAATAATCTAGCTAAAGCTGATGAAAAGACTGCTAAGCCTGCTGTAGACACTGACTCTGATGAATCTAAGACAAATAAGAACGATGAAAATGCTTCAGCCACTAGTAAGCCAGCACAAGAAGAAGCTGCTAAGCCTGCTGCTGACACTGACGCTCATGAATCTAAGACAAAAGAGAACGATGAAAATGTAGCATAAAACGAATTCTAATTCTTACTCTTTGGCTGCAGCTGAAAAGTTATTTCAGCTGCAGCCTTTTTTCATAAAAAAGGTGTTCTACAGAAAAACATATCTGTTTTTCTCATTGAAAATCCTTATTTATCATAAAGAATAACTTACGTATATCGCTTAAATAATAAGATGATATTGAAAAAGTTGACATGCTCTCCTACGTAAACGAAGGAGATTCCTTATGACTTATAAGGGTTGTACTTGCTTGCACTTTCCAGCAGGTTTCTGTTTCACTGAGACTGCCCAGAGGA
>CAYPKB010000302.1:0-1578 GCA_964411185.1 uncultured bacterium | reverse complement strand
CTATAGGAGAATATCCTATGGTTGATGGATCTTTATCTGCAGCGCACTCACCTAAACAAAACAATGTAACCGTAGATTACAAAGAAGGCTCTGCTATAGTGCAATTGTCAAATGGTGGCAAGAGGATATATCAAACAAAACCTTCTAAAGAGTTATATCGACACTCTTTTCCCATAATAATTTTCAAACTTATAGAAGAGATATTACCTAGTGGACATAAAATTACGTATCATTACAAAAAAGATCGCTATCTAGAAAAAGTTATCAGCCGAACACCTGATAATAGTAAGGCGCTAGCTGAGCTGGTATTTCATTACACCCCCTCTGGAATTCACGTAAGTTCATCTGATGAGAAAAACTGGGAGTATCGATTTCTCTCTTATGAAGATAAAAAATATCTATCCGGCGTCATCAAAAATAGGGATTACTCAGAAAAATATGACTACCATCCTGCTAGAAAAAAAGTAGGGGCTAGAATCCAAAGTTTTTTTCTCTCCGATGAAAAGACACTGGATATTGAATATTTTTTACCTGACAGCAAAGAAGAGGAAAGAGATCTAGTCAAGAATCCTAGTAAAAAAAATTACCGTATAGACAAGGTCAAAAAAGTAGCCTTATCAGGAGGCTCGGAAATTGCTGAGTTTTCTTATGAGAAAGGGAAAACAATAGTTCGTGATGAAAAAGGCAGAACCCTTTATTTCTACCACGCAAACGACAAGCTAACGCAAATAGATACCTTTGATAGCAATCATACATTATATGCCTCAGAAAAGTTCTATTGGCACATAGACAAGCTTATCTGCAGAGCTCTCTTTGACGAAAATGGTAATGCTGTTCACGCCAAAACCTTCATCTATGATTTGCAAGGAAATGTAATCGAAGAAAAGTTGTGGGGGAATATCACAGGAAAAGGGCCTCCTCTTGTAATCTCTGCCGAAGGGAAGGTGCTTTCAGGAGAAGGATATGGGAAATACTATCAATATGACCCTACCTTTAATGTACCCACCTTTCAAAAAGAAGATAATGGGATGACCATTCATTATCACTACAAACCAGATACTAATCTACTCACTGAAAAATTCATATGTGATGAAAACCGTTTACTTACTCGTACCTTCCTTCAATATGATGAAAATCACTTTCTTGTTACTGAAATGGAGGATGATGGAAATTCCTATGATTCCTCTTCTCTACAAGGAGTCACCCAAAGAAGAGTAAAACGCTATCTCAGGAATGAATGGGGTTATCTTATAGAAAAAAGCGAATTCTACTGGGATCCTTTCAGTGATCAGGAACAACTGACTAAGATCACTAAATACTCCTACAATGAAAAGAAACAGATCACCAGTGAAGAAATCTACAATGCTAACAAAGAGCATCTTTATACTATCCACACAAGCTATGACGAAAAGGGAAGAGTAGAGAGCTACAATGACCCTATCGGAAGAGAAATTGTCACTCAATATGATCATCTAGGCAGGCTCATCTATAACAAAAAAGCTGGAGTGGAGCAGCGGTATACCTATGATACACAGAATAGAAAAATCTCTACAGAAACCTGCTATAAAGATGGAACAA
>CAYPKB010000301.1:1108-1595 GCA_964411185.1 uncultured bacterium | reverse complement strand
ATAACAAAACCTTAGCGGCTCAATTATACCAAGAGTATAAGACCTTTTTTCCCGATAACGCCGTGGAATATTTTGTCTCTTATTACGATTACTATCAGCCTGAAGCCTACATTGCGCGTACAGATACCTATATAGAAAAAGATATGTCGATAAATGACAGGATCGAAAGGATGCGGCTTTCCGCTACAAGATCTCTTCTAGAGAGAGATGATGTAATCATTGTTGCCTCTATCTCTTGCATCTACGGTCTTGGAGTTCCGGAATATTACTCTCAGATGCAGCTCACTCTGGCAATAGGCCAAGTAGCTAGAAGAGATGATATTCTATTTCATCTCATTGAGATGCATTATAAGAGAAATGATTATGAGCTAGCTAGAGGGAATTTTCGAGTACGGGGAGACATTTTAGATATCGTTCCAGCTTACGAAGAGGATATCGCTTATCGGATAGAGTTCTTTGGTGATGAGGTAGATCGGATTTCTCTTAT
>CAYPKB010000301.1:0-1098 GCA_964411185.1 uncultured bacterium | reverse complement strand
AACGTTGCAAAGATGTACCATTTTCCCAGGATCTCACTTTGTAACTCCTGAAGACGTTCGCCATCTTGCCTTGCAATCAATACGTGAAGAATTGCAAGAAAGGGCAAAATATTTTGAAAAAGAAAATAAACTGATCGAAAAACAGAGAATTCTGGAAAGGACAAAATATGATCTTGAGATGATCAAAGAGATTGGGTTTTGTAAAGGGATTGAAAATTACTCAAGACATTTAAGTAGAAGAGCCCCAGGTGCCGCTCCTGCCTGTTTACTCGATTATTTTCCGGAAGATTTTCTATTTGTAATCGATGAGTCGCATCAGACACTTCCGCAGATGCATGCCATGTACAATGGAGATAGATCCCGTAAATCAGCACTTGTGGATTTTGGTTTCAGACTTCCTTCTGCGTTGGACAATAGACCGCTCAAGTTTGAAGAATCTTATAGTCATTTTCATCAGGTAATTTATGTTTCTGCTACCCCATCTCCATGGGAGATTGCAGAAGCTGAAGGAGATGTAGTAGAGCAGATTATCCGTCCCACAGGCCTTTTAGATCCTACCATTGAAATTCGGCCTGCAACCAATCAAGTAGATGACATATTGGAGGAGATACAAATTGAAGCAGAAAAAAAAGGAAAAACTTTGGTCACAACGCTAACCAAGAAATTAGCAGAAGATTTATCTAAATATTTAGATGAAATTGGTGTACGGGCCAAATATTTACATTCTGACATCGATACCTTAGAACGAATTCATATTATCAAAGATTTAAGGCTAGACAAATTCGATGTCCTTGTAGGCATCAACCTTCTGAGAGAGGGATTGGATATACCAGAAGTCTCTCTTGTTGCCATCTTAGATGCTGATAAAGAAGGTTTTTTGCGTAGTGAAACCGCGCTAATCCAAACATGCGGTAGAGCGGCGCGCAATGAAAATGGTAGGGTGATCATGTACGCTGACAAAGAGACAAAAGCGATAAAAAAAGCGGTTGAAATCACCAAACATCGTAGATTCATACAACAAGAATATAACGAAAAACATGGCATTGTACCTCAAACTGTCAAGCGTTCCATTATAGAAACTTTGGAAGAGACCTTTGG
>CAYPKB010000300.1:0-1612 GCA_964411185.1 uncultured bacterium | reverse complement strand
GACTTTGAGATATCTTTGTCTTATTGTCTCTTCGGAAAGATCCTTGTGAAATTGACGTATTAAATCCTCATCTTCTGGCACTATGGGCCGAATTTTAACTTTGGTCCCGTCTGTGAGTGTCCAAGAGGAGATATATTGTATAGGATAAGGGCGAATAGCAGGTTCCGGTATCTCTTCTTTCTTCATTGTTTTAGGATGAAGAATCACTCTGGCATCCAAAGCAATGATCTCCTCCTCTGAGGCAAGCAGTGGATTGAGATCAGACTCTTTAATCCACGGCTGCTCTACTACCAGCCTGCTAAAACGAACTAAGATCTTTTCCATAAGAGAAAGATCTACTGATTTTTTTCCTCTTACTCCCTTTAGGGCAGTATAAATTTTGGTCTGTTCCATCATTCTCCGCGCAAGAACGGAGGTAAGAGGAGGAAGAGCAAGGGCTCTATCTTGAAAGACTTCTACTAATTGTCCCCCTGTACCGAAGACTAAGGTGGGACCAAATTGCGGATCAAAACTGGATCCAATGATAATCTCGTAATTGCCTTCCAGTTTCATCATCTTTTGTACAGTGACACCCTGGAAATGTTCCTTTCCTTTCTTCTCCGCCACATTTTTCTCTATTTCTTCATAGGCATTTCGGACAGCAGTTTCATCGGATAAGTTCAATTTTACCCCGCCTACATCTGTTTTATGGGTAATCGTTTCAGAAAAAAGTTTTAAAACAACAGGATATCCCATCTGGTTAGCATATTTGATAGCCTCTTCTTTTGAAGTGGCAATCTCAGTGATAACCACAGGGATTTCGTAGGCTTGTAGAATTCTTTTCGATTCATCTTCTGTTAAAATTTCTCGATTTTCTTCTCTAGCCCGGTTGATTATTTTTTCAACGAGAGCATTTCTCTCTTTCCACTTCTTCTCATCTAAGGGGTCAGGTTTGCTGCCGGGAGTCTCATAAATTCCTTGGAGGTTGTAGCTATAACTCCACATGTAAGCAAAGGATTTACAAGCTTCATCTGGATAGGCAAAGGTTGGGATTCCCTTTTGATTTAGCAAGGTATTGGCATCGCTTACAGACTCTGCTCCCATCCAACAGGCAAAAATCGGCTTTTCTTCCAATTGGGCAAAGGGAAGAATCTCTTTAGCAGAGCCTAATGGATCGGTCATATCCTGAGGTGTTAATATGACAAGGATTCCATCAACATTTGGGTCTTTGGACACTATATCTACTACCTTTCCATAAGTTTCCGGAGTAGCATCTCCTAAAATATCAATAGGATTATTTCGGCTCCAATGTGGAGGCAGTAATTCATTTAGCTTTGTAAAGCAATCCTTGCTCAAATCTGCAATCTTTCCCTCATTTTGCACCAATGCATCGGTTGCAATGACTCCTGGACCTCCCGCGTTGGTTATGATAGCAAAACGAGGTCCTTTGGGCCTGGGTTGTTTGGCTACAATAGAGGCCATAGCGAAAAGATCGGCAATGGTATCTACCCGAAGGACTCCAACTCTCTTCAATGCTGCTGTGAGTACATCATCACTTCCTGCTAGAGAACCCGTATGGGATGCAGCAGCTTTAGCTGATTCTTCTGTCCTTCCAGCTTTGATAAGGATGATG
>CAYPKB010000299.1:0-1637 GCA_964411185.1 uncultured bacterium | reverse complement strand
TATTATTTTATCCATAATAATAAAGATGAGCAGATCATTACCTTATTTGGAAATGTAGATGTAAGACAGGTAGATATAGGTTTTCGGGTACCTGGTCTGGTTACGGAGATGCATTTTGAAGAGGGAGATTTTGTACGAACCGGTGAATTGATGGCTATTTTAGACAGCCAACCCTACTTAGATGAGCTAAATCAAGCTCAAGCAAACGTTGATGCAATAGAAAGATCCTTGGCCAACGCTGAAGAGATACTACAAAGAAGAGTGGAATTGGTGGGGGAAGGAGGCGTTTCGGAAGAGGATTATGAAGATTCACTTTCTAACAGAGATGTATTGATCGCTCAATTGAAAGAGGCTAGAGCAGCACTGGGCGTTGCCATGACCAATCTGAAAGATACCAGACGTTTTGCTCCCACGGATGGGACAATTTTGACCAGAGTAAGAGAGCCGGGAACTGTAGTTCTGAAATCGGAACCAGTCTATACCTTATCTGTCATATCTCCCGTATGGATTCGTGCTTTTATAGCAGAGCCTAATTTGGGTTATATCTACCCCGGTATGAGAGCTACTGTCTATACCGATACAAAAGGAGGTCCGGTCTATGAAGGACATATTGGCTTTATCTCACCTGTTGCAGAATTCACTCCGAAAACAGTAGAAACGACCCAGCTGCGCACAGATCTGGTCTATAGGTTGAGAATCTATGTAGAAAATGCAGATTGGGGATTGAAGCAGGGTATGCCTGTAACCGTGAAATTACATAAAGATCCCGAAGGAGTCAGAAGAAGCCGTGAATCAAATGCTCGTGGGTATCAAAAACCTGACCAAGAAGATAGATGACCAGGTCATCTTGAACAATATCACAGCACAGATAGAAAAAGGAAAAATTGTAGCTCTTGCAGGCCCTGATGGGGCAGGGAAAACCACTTTGATCCGTCTCATAGGAGCTCTATTGGTTCCTACAGAAGGTGCGATAGATCTAGAGGGTCATGACACGGTAAAAGATCCATCTTTTATTCATGATTCCATTGGATATATGCCGCAAAAATTTGGTCTATACCAAGATCTGACCGTAAGACAAAACTTACAACTCTATGCAGATTTAAAAGGAGTGGAAAGAAGTGAAAAGGAGGAGATTTTCGCAAAACTTTTGGAGTTTACCTCCTTAGATACCTTCCAAGATAGGTTGGCAGGAAAGCTTTCAGGCGGCATGAAACAAAAACTGGGGCTTGCGTGCACTCTTTTGAGCAAACCAACACTTTTACTATTGGATGAACCCACAGTAGGTGTTGATCCCATCTCTAGGAGAGAACTTTGGGCCATGGTACAAGAACTTCTCAAGGATGGGATTTCTGTTTTATGGAGTACAGCCTATTTGGATGAAGCAGAAAAATGTGATCAGGTTCTCCTTTTGAGCGAAGGAAAACTCCTATTTGCAGGAGAACCAAAAGAGATTATGGAAAGGGTAAAAGATAAAGCTTTTCTGGTGAAAAACCTCTCTCAAAGTAAAAGAAGAGCTCTTATGACTATGCTCAGCATGCCCAATGTAATCGATGGGACCATTTCAGGAGAGGCTGTTCGCATCGTAGTCAAAGAGAAAAAAGATCCTTTGATTGACAGTTCTAAAATAGAAGGCAGTG
>CAYPKB010000298.1:942-1648 GCA_964411185.1 uncultured bacterium | reverse complement strand
CGATTCGTCTTTTTGTCTGCTCAAAACCAACATTGTAAAATCCCTTTCTTCGCTGGCTTTTTCCCAATAATTACCGTTTTTTCACCAAAAAAGTTAGCCGGCTTCTATTATTTCGGCGTTTTTTCCCATAAAAACAAAAAAAATCTGGGGTTTTCCGAAAAATTTTCCCACCTGCAAGACACTTTTCTGAGGATAATCTGAGAAAACTACGAGGATAAAGCAAGGAATTACAAGGACTTACAAAAATTACCCCTGACTTGACTGCTTCTGTTTTTCTTCCAAAACCCGCCAATAATTATATTTCACCCCCAGCCAAAACCCCACCAAAGCTCCCAATGTCCCATAACTGACCATTTGTAAAGGAGTTATAGCCAATATTGCGTGCGGAAAGAAGATCGGAGGCCAGACCTGGTACAAATATTCCAGCATTTCCTCTGTCGCGTAGGTCCGCACTGCCCACCAGTTCATCAAACCGGCCGCTATCACCGGCCAGATGTAACTGCCGGCGATCAGTATTTTGATCAGAAATGCCAGAATTGCGAAACTTACGAAAACCGCAAACGCGATCTGCCCCAATGCCGGCTGGCCGACAAGATCACCGCTGCGGTCGGCTATATGCACATTCTGAGCCAGCAACTTGATCAGGAACTGTCCTACCAAAACCGTACCGGTAAAGGTGATAAACACACCGAGTTGTGCGCCCGCA
>CAYPKB010000298.1:0-932 GCA_964411185.1 uncultured bacterium | reverse complement strand
GGGCGATCTCAAAATCCATTTCCGCCAATCCCGCCGACTGAAGAAGACCTTTTCGCAGTTGCTGAGGGTTCCATTTTTCCTTTCTGCTCTGAAAAAACACCCCCGTCATTACCCCCGCCATCGAAAGAGCAACCAAACCGACCCAGAAAAACCCTTCCAGTTTGACCGCCTGAAATATCTCGGTTCGCTGTTGTGCCGAGTTGTAAAGCTGTAACAGCCGGGCCATTTCGCCGCCCCTGATCGCCCATATCCCCAGCAAACTGGGAAAAACCGCAATCGCGATCTGCTTGCCATAAGGCCAAAGAGCGAAAAATGAAATCAATCCCGTCAAAAAAGCCGCTAAACCAAGCAAAAACGCGCTAAAGCCGCCGATCCGGCTAACCTGCAATAACAAAGGCAGCAATTCATCGCCGCTGGCCACAGCCGGCCAGCTTATCCAGCCCAAAGTCGCACCTGCCAAAACAGCCAAAATGATCCTGATCTTAATTCGCCACGGTAGTTCCAAATCGCTCTCCTTTTCATAGAAGTAATAAAAACTTCTGTAAAATTCACAAACCTATATCATACGATAACTATAGTAATGGAAAACTTCCAATTTATTTTGTTATCCATTGCTGTCCTTTGTACGTGTCGGGATTGAATTGGAATCAGCAGACATATGGACTAAAGGCAATCGTGGAAGTTTCTTCCACTGATAAAAAATGACTATGAATCACGAATTTGACTTTGTTGACCATTTTATTCAACAGGTTCAATTTTCAGCAGCATCGCAGTTTGTGCCGGAACCACAGGCACCACTTTTTCACCATAATCATAACTTTGCTTCAATGCAAACCCGTTCTCGTTATCTGTCTTAGGATGGATCGCCGTGACCCGGAAAGTTTTATCACTGCCTTCGGTCAAGCCTATACTTTTGTTCAGTGTAAATTCGG
>CAYPKB010000297.1:0-1657 GCA_964411185.1 uncultured bacterium | reverse complement strand
CGAAAAAACATTATTCTTGTAACAGCTAGTAGTGGTTATAAAGCCTAGTCCAAAAAATACGAAAAATGCCACATCAAGAAAACCAAATAAAATTTGCTTAAGTGTTGTTTAGTGATTTGTTTGATAGCAGCCAAAAAAACCAATCGAAAATTATATTTAGAGTTGAAGTATTCCCATTGTAAGCAGTTCTAGAACCTTTCTAATATCTATTCAGAATTTAAAAAACCCAGTTAATAGCTCACCATACCAGTCAAATCCTGATACAACAGTTCTATAGCATAGGAACGGTTGTCCACCACATATCCGTATGAAAAAATTTTCATTGCTTTTTCAAATTGGAGATAACTTCTGATAAAAAAACAAGCGCTGACATAAAATAGATATCAGAATCAAACTGATTATTGTAACAACAGAATTAGAACAAATTTTAAAGGAATTCCAAATATTTTTATTAGGAGGATTTGTTATGCGTGAAGCAAGATTCACAAAACCGTTATCGGTACCATTTACACCAGAGGCCTACAAAATGGTAGAGCAATTAGCACGCGAGCAAGACATAAGCATGGCCCATTGGATCCGGAAAGCTGTAAACAAAGTTATTGCTCAGGAAAAAGAAAAAGATATGAAAGTTAAAAGAGACCATGACCATGGAAGGAGGAATTGACAATGTACTGGACAACCATAAAATTTGGAGAGCACAAAGGAAAAACTTTACCTGAACTGCTAATGTCGGATCCTGATTATTTCTTCTGGATTGTTGAAGAGGAAGTATTTTATGAAGGATGCCGACTGGACAAAGAGGCCAAAGAGTTGGATCGCAAGGCAAGAGCAATCAAAATACCTCAAGCCTATGGCGAGGAGATGGAGGCGGAATACCGGTTTCACAAGGGTTCGTTTGTCTCATTAAAAATTGTACCAAAATCCACTTTTGAGTATGGCTCGTCGGAGACGATCAGGCGAGAAGTCATTGATATGAGCATTCCTCGATTGTACAAAAATTATGATAAGCCTGGCAACCAGCTTTACCTTAAAACTATTAAACGCCTTCTATTTGGGAATGGTGTTAGAGTAACCAAAAGAATGTGCGAAGAGTTCTTTGCTGACGATGGCAATTTTCTTTTGTAGTTGAAGTTATAGAGCAAGTTAAATGTGTGCAGGATTGGCTTCTATTATCCCCACCGTCTGTCCGGCTTTATTAAGCTGAACTCCAGAATCAAACTCAATGCCATAATTGCTGCACCATTAGAACAAATACCCATATATAATTTCATTTACAATTCAAAGGAGAGAAGAATGAGAAAAGCACAGTTTACAAAGCCTTTATCGGTAGCATTTCCAGCAGAGGTGTATGACCAGATTAAAGAGATAAGCGATCTTGATGAAATTTCCATGGCCGAATGGATCAGGCAAGTGGTTGATAAGGCGCTGGAGGGTAACAAAATAGATAGCCAGACAAAAAGTTAAGTCGTGAATCCCGCTACTGGCGCTGGCATAGTTCAAGAATCAAACTCGTGATTTTGGCTGGTTTTCATCTCCTATCTATTAGAACAAACATTTAAATGAAAATACATTAGATTGGAGGAAAAAGATGGAAATGACTAAAAATGAAAAACGATGGCAGCAAATAGTGGAGATTTTTGAATCAAACAATTGCAAG
>CAYPKB010000296.1:0-1692 GCA_964411185.1 uncultured bacterium | reverse complement strand
AACGTAAAGCTTGTTCAGGGTAGGGCAGACGATTTATCTTTTTTTTCTGACAAAAGCTTTGATATAGTATTTACAGATGCTACACTAATATACATAGGTCCCGATAAAATTAAAAAAGTTATCTCTGAGATAAAGAGAGTAGCGAGAAAGGCTGTGATATTAGTTGAATACCATTCTAAGGGTACCTCGCTGGGGAAATATAATATGGGAAACTGGATCAGGGATTATGAAGAATTATTTTTGCCCTTTTCTTCTGAAATTAGTGCCCATAAAATACCTGCTCAAAT
The DNA here is from genome assembly GCA_964411185.1 of uncultured bacterium. GTDB lineage: Bacteria > Chlamydiota > Chlamydiia > Chlamydiales > SM23-39 > CAYPKB01. Next base: position 1,405 of record CAYPKB010000296.1, on the reverse strand, counting down.
TTGGTCTGGCGATTGGGGCAAAGTGGGGCACATAATAGAAGTTAAACTTTGAAACATGGACCACCTTACCAAGCTAGAAAACCAAAGTATATATATAATAAGAGAGGCGTACAGTCAATTTAAAAATGTGGCCTTGCTTTGGTCTATTGGAAAAGATTCAACTACTCTTCTTTGGCTGGCAAGAAAGGCCTTTTTTGGGAAGATTCCTTTTCCTGTTGTCCACCTAGATACTACTTATAAGTTCAAAGAAATATATGATTTTAGGGAAAAGTACGCCAAAGAATGGGGTTTGAATTTGATTGTGAGTAAGAACGAGGCAGCTCTTAAAAGGGGAGTAGGGCCTGAGAAGGGGAGATTTGAATGTTGTGGAGCTCTTAAGACAGACAATCTTAAAAAAATCATTAATGAATATAATTTTGAGGCACTCTACTTGGGTATAAGAAGAGACGAGCATGGAATACGTGCCAAAGAAAGGACATTTAGTCCGAGAAATAAAGAATTTACCTGGGATTACAAAAACCAACCACCTGAATTGTGGGATTATTATAAAAGCCAGGCTGTCTCGGAGGAGCATCTCAGAATTCACCCCTTGCTTGGTTGGAGGGAAATCGATGTTTGGGAATACATTAAAAGAGAAAATATGCCCATGGTTCCCCTTTATTTTTCCAAAGATGGTAAAAGATATAGAAGTATAGGGTGTGAACCCTGCTGTAATCCCGTTCTTTCTGACGCTGGAGACATTGATGAAGTTATTGATGAACTTAAAAGTACTAGTATAGGAGAGCGCAGCGGTAGAGCTCAAGACAAAGAGAAGGATTATATGATGCAGAAACTTCGCAGTATGGGTTACATGTAATTATGGAGAAAAAAGAACTAAAATTTGTTATTGTGGGCCACATAGATCACGGGAAGTCCACCCTCATAGGAAGACTGCTTTTTGATACCGGCTCTTTGTCTGATGAGAAAATAAAAGAAATGGAGCAGGCTTCTAGTAAACTGCAGAGAAAAGACGAATTCGCATTTTTACTGGATCATCTCCAGGAAGAAAGAGAGCAAGGGATCACTATAGATACCACTCAGATTTTTTTTGAAACAAAAGAGAGAAAATATATAATAATCGATGCTCCAGGTCATGTAGAATTCGTAAAAAATATGATAACAGGCGCATCTCAAGCAGAGGCTGCCATTCTAATATTTTATCTCTTCTTGGGCTAGACCAAGTGATAGTAGTTTTTAATAAAATGGATTTGGTAGATTACAGAGAAGATATTTTTATGGAGTTAAAGGGAGAATGCCAGAGGTTCTTAGAATCTATAAAGATAGAGCCCGACTATTATATCCCCATCTCTGCTCTAAGGGGGGAGAATGTAGTTGCCCGGTCCTCAAAAATGAAATGGTATGAAGG
>CAYPKB010000295.1:0-1697 GCA_964411185.1 uncultured bacterium | reverse complement strand
AGAGAATTGCGCAGAAATCGGAAGAAAATATTATGGAGACGAGAAATATCGTAATGGATTAGAAATCCTATCCGATTCTATTGGTATGATGAAGAACCGTCAAGTCGTAGGGGAGAGAAATCCCAAAAGACAAAAAGTAACAGGCTCTCATAGTTTTTCAGCTATTTCTGGAAACTTGAAGGAAACTCAGAGTTTTTCTCCTTTTTCCCTCCGACCGTTTTCGGCCCCTTATCCCCGGGGAGATATCTCTGCTTTCTCACTTTCTTCAAGTCAGATACCACAACACTTCGCGGACCATATTCCTGTTTCAAAAGAAAAAGAATCTTGTTCCTCCTCTCAAACTTCTTCTCCTCCCTTTTTTCCTCAGTACAGCCCTGAATGTATCCCTAGAGCAGTTCATACTGCTTCTTCTAATCTATCCCAAAAGGATCTAGCTTTTACCCATGCGCTTACTACGGCTGCAAATGCATTTGTTGAGTTGAAAAAATTTCTAGTATGTATGCAAACCAGTATACAAATGACTCAGAAATTTCAAGAATTGCCCCATTCTTATGAAAAAGAAAATATATCTTCTTCTACAGTAGGTAAACATAAAGAAAAAAGCCCTTCGAGTGAAACAGATTCTAGCACTGAAAATCATCTACTCGTCCAGGAGTTCACAAAATCGGTGAAAGAATTATCATTGCATGTGCTGGCCCTTTGGAAAAAAATTAAAGTAAAAGAGATAGAGACGTTAGAAGAAGTTTTTGCTTCTCATTGGCCACCCAATGAGAAGGAATGAGATTTTTGAGGGCTGACAGTTGCTATGAATATCAGACAAGAGTCAGAGCAAAAGAGCTATCTCTTCTTTTTCTATGAAATCTCTGATAAGAGTAAGACATTGAAAGAGCGCGGTGTATCCATTCTTCATTGTCATATGTTTATCAGGGTGAACTTGGGGGATCAGTTTCTTAGCTGCTGATTTGAAGGAGTTTTTTGTCAATTCACCTTCTATACCGAAAATTTCTTCAATGGATTTGCGATAGTCCGGCTTCCTACCTACAAGGATTTTTCTTATATATTCATGCTTGGAGTTTCTAAATCTCACATCTATCAGTCCAGAAGCGCAATTCTTTAGGTTATTACGAAAGACTATGATAATGGGATCTGTAGGGCCTTGTACATTATTTGTCTCATACTGCTGATCAGATGCATGAAAATTAGGTTTAGGTTTGGGCTTTTTTGTTTGAAAGATGGTAACTTCGTCAAAGCAAAGTTGGAAGGTATCTCCTCCATTGGAAAAGAGTCGTTGGAGCCTATAATAATTTGCCAGCCATAGGGCATCAGTATCATCTATCAAACTCTCATTTGATTCCTTTTTTTCTTCTTCATCGGGACCTACTTTTCTCTCCTCATGTGCATCTGCTTTCTTTTCATCACTTTCGTCAGTGTAGAAGCAATCAAGGCTGTAGGTGGAAGGGATACCCATTTTGAGTCGAGATGGTTTTTGGTTTGTTGTTACTAATTGTGAAAAAGGCCGCCCTTGCCATTTGGTATCCTTGATCTCATATACCAGTTTTGTGATCTTACTATTGGCGCAATTGACAGCTAGCATAAAAGTAGATCCTTGAGTCCAAGGGTTCCGTAGATTCCAGTCAGCGCCGTGTTGTAATAACAATTCAACGAGTTTATCATCCTCTTGTAAAATGGCATCGGCT
>CAYPKB010000294.1:0-1718 GCA_964411185.1 uncultured bacterium | reverse complement strand
TCATCAGACAAGGCTGTCTGGGTTATGGGATCCCAATTGACGAGATAATCTCCTTGATAAATCAATCCATCATCATAGAGTTTTTTAAAGACTTTACGCACAGCCTGGTTACTCTTTTCATCCATAGTGAATCGATAAGAAGACCAATCGAGGCTGCAACCAAGCCTTTTTAGCTGATTGATTATATTCGATTCATTGGCATTTTTTTCTTTCCAGACATGTTGTAAAAACTCTTCTTTAGAAAAATCTCTTCTTCTTTTTCCTGTAGAGGCATAGAGCTTTTTTTCTACAACAGTCTGAGTGGCTATTCCCGCGTGGTCAGTACCCGGCACCCATAATGTTCGATAGCCCTGCATTCGTTTGAATCTCACAATCACATCTTGCAAAGTATTGGCAAGGGCATGTCCCATGTGTAATACACCTGTTACATTTGGGGGAGGAAGCACAATGGAAAAAGCAGGTCTACTCTTATCTTCAGAAGGGGAAAAGAAATTCTTTTCTTCCCAAAAGCGGTACCATTTTTTTTCTTTTTCTTTAGGTTGGTAAGAAGTTGGAAGATCTTGCATAACGTAAAGAGGAAAGTATAACAGATAGGATACTCTTATTCAAAGAGCTCTTTTCATCCATTCTGGGGAAAAAAATGTGAGGGAAAATGGGTCAAAAAAAGAATATTCCCAAGAACTCCGTCTATATTGTTTTTACTTTTCATCTCATTCTGCAACTCTTGTTGAGAGAGAAAAAGTAAATCAATAGATTCGAAGGGGTCTAATTGCACCTCTTTTCTTTTCTCTGCATCTGGAGCAAAAAAGAAAAAAACTTTTTGATCGCAGATAGCAGGAAGTGGGTAATAGCTTCCTACCAGATGAAATTCCGGTGCAGTATAACCTGTCTCTTCTAAGAATTCTCTCTGAGCAGCCTGTAAGGGGGACTCTTCTTTTTCCACTCTGCCTCCAGGACAACCTAGGAGTGTTTTTCCGATAGGCAGCCTATATTCTTGTGTTAGAATATATTTTTTTTCTTTGGTCACGCCTAAAATGGCCACTGCGTCCACTTTAGTGAGAAGGATAGTATAATCTTGCTTCGATCCATTTTTCTTCTCTAATGTGTCTAAACGTAGATCAAAAAAACCTTCGTAGACAATTTGTTGATCAATGATATTAATATCCTTCATGTACTGAGCGAAAGTAAGCCTCTTTCTTCTTATTACCTATTGCCCGGTAATAAAAAAAGAGTTTTTGAAATAAGATTTTTTTCTCCCAGTAGAAAGCTTGGTTCATCCAACTACTATGTTCATCTATTTTATCCAAAAGATAGAAAGCGGGGGAAGCCGAGGTAGAAGGACTGGTAGTCTCTTCAATAGAGGAAAAATGTTGCATAGCTTTCTCTTCAGAGATTTGATTTTGCAAATAGGTTCCATAAACAAAAAATAGAGGATGCGTATCTTGACTAAGCTCCATCTTATCATAATGGGAAAAAATATGCTCCGCCCGCTTAAGATCTTTTTCAAATAGGGCAAGCCAAACGGATAACTCAGTTAAAAAGGGAAATTCATAACGTTGGTTTTCTATGAAGCTATCTAAAACTTTCGCTGAAGAGAGATCCTCCGCCATCAGTAGTTTTCTAAAAAGAAAGAGAATCATTCGTATCTCTTTCTTAGAGAGCTCTTTTCTTTTCTCCAATTCCTTCAGAAGGGCATGCAAGTCTTCGTGTACAACAGC
>CAYPKB010000293.1:0-1725 GCA_964411185.1 uncultured bacterium | reverse complement strand
TTCCGGAAGATTGAATGATTACATTCTTCTAGCTCAGAGCCGATGGAATGGATAATACCCTCTTAGAAAAGCTCTTATTTTTCCTTTTGTATGGAATGATAGGAGCTTTTCTCTATTGGATTTTCAAAAAAAAACGTCTCTTCAGAGCACAGGAAATCACTCCCCCCATTCCTGGTTTTTATCCATTTTTAACCTTTACTATTTACTTTCTTTCAGTGCTTCTTTCTCAAAAAATCGGAGCCATCTATTTTCCATTAGCTTCTAAAAAAGAAGCTCTGCAGTTTTTAGCCGGGATGGAATCTATACGATTGAGCTTTTTGGCGATTCTCTTCTTCATACTACTTAGAATAGCACCGAAAATTCATAGATATTCTATTTGGCGAGTGCCTGGAAGTTCCTATCTTAAAGATCTATTATATGCATTGTTTTTTTTCCTATTTGTGATACCCCTTTCGTTTGTTGTCTTTTATTCAACAGAAACCATTATGAAAAAATTTTTTGGATTGGAAGAGATACCTCGGCAGACGATCATAGAATATGTGGAATTTTCTAAGAATTATCCGCTAATTTTTACTCTTTTTTCTTTTTCTATCGTTATTCTTGCTCCGATTGTAGAAGAGTTTCTTTTTCGTGGGTTTTTGCAAAAATGGCTCCGAAGTAGAATGGCTTTGATTCCATCTATCTTAGTCTCTTCACTTGCTTTTACCCTGATTCATTATTCCTTGCATCAGGGATGGGGTAATATCCCTATTTTATGTTCTCTTTTTATCTTAGCTTTTTTCTTAGGATGGATTTACGAGAGAAGGCAATCATTGCCCGCTGCGATTTTTCTACATTCTCTTTTTAATACAGCAAGTCTTCTCCAAATATTTTTTTCTGGCGATCCTACTTCCTAAATTGTAAGGTTACTTTGAATGGATCTATAGGAGAGAACTATGGCTGCACACAAAAAGACCCTTGTAGTTTGGTTGAAAGATGTTGGCAAGAAAGACCTCTCTCTCGTTGGTGGTAAAAATGCCTCTCTTGGTGAAATGTTATCCTCTTTCGATCGAAAGGGTGTAAAAATACCAGATGGATTTGCCACCACTTCTCACGCCTTTTTCCAATTTCTTTCCGAAAATGACTTAGATCAAGAGATTAAAGATCTCTTGGGTCTTTTGCGAAATAAAAAAATATCTCTGTCGAAATGCGGGCAAACCATCCGAAAAAAAATTATTGAAGCCCCCTTTTCAGATGCTTTTGTTGAAGAGATTTCCAAATATTATCGAGAGCTCTCTTCCAGATTTCAGGAAAAAAATATTGATGTAGCTGTTAGAAGTAGTGCTACAGCTGAAGATTTACCTGGGGCTAGTTTTGCAGGTCAACAAGAAACATTTTTGCACATTAAGGAGATAGGCTCTTTGCTAAAAGCCTGTAAAAAATGTTTTGCCTCCCTCTATACAGATAGAGCGATAGCCTATCGTATAGAGAAAGGATTCGATAAGAAAAAGATAGCTCTTTCTACCTGTGTACAAAAAATGATCCGATCCGATAAGGCCTCATCCGGTGTTATGTTCACCTTGGATCCCGATTCTGGATTCCCCAACGTTGTTCAGATTGATGCTACTTGGGGTTTAGGTGAGACGATTGTGCAGGGAACAATCACTCCAGATGAATATCTTCTTTTTAAACCCGGCAACGGCCTTCTCCACCGTCCTCTTATGGAGCTTGACGCCGTAGCGCTCT
>CAYPKB010000292.1:0-1726 GCA_964411185.1 uncultured bacterium | reverse complement strand
TTCTTTTCATCCACTTCGAATCTAGGACTGCTCTGCGAATTAGGCTACAAAGCCGGAATAATGCCCTGGAGAACCTAGATATTGTTCCTTGATAACAAAAACAGTGTTCAAACTGAACAATACCATTTCCACTTCTTTCTTCTTTTGGCAAGAAATATAATTATCTTTTGCAAACATAATCATCAGTAATACAATAATTTTAACTGCAAAATAAGCACAATTCTCTTTACCTAATTTGTGAATTACGAAAAAATTTTGCTATTTCTTTTTTTGCCACACTTCCCCTTGCGATCCCTAGAATAATCTCTTGATATTCTTCATCATTAATATGAAATTGTTTTTTAAAATTCGAAGCTAAAAAAACCATCGCTACCATGGAAGCGGTTCGTTTATTACCATCTACAAAGGGGTGGTTTTGAATGAGATGAAAAAGGTATGCTGCTGTTTTATCAAAAACTGTACGATGTAAATCTTTCCCATTAAAACATGCTTTTGGCATTTCGATTGCAGATTTCAAAAGACCTTCATTTAAGAGTCCTTTTCTTCCTCCATATTTATCAATCAAACGATCATGAACTTCAATAGCATATTGATAGGGAATATAATGAATCACAAATCCGCCAAATTCTGCATAAGTTTTTTATGCCGCTTATTCAATTTTTCAAAGTTTTTGCGAAACTCATCAATCTTAGTATCTAATATAGATTGAATAACCAGTCCTCCACTAGGATTTACTGAAATTTGAAAAAGAGCATCTTCTCCAATCCCAGCAGCTTCTAAAATAGCTTTATCTACCACAATTGCACGGCTATTACCATGCTTAATCAGTCGCTTTAACATAGTTATCCTCCTACTTCTGTATCTACAATGTTACTACAAAAACACATTCCAAACCAGAGAGTTTTGTAAATCTCTCATTTTCAATGCTCCTCGAATAATGTGCGGTAACAAACAAGCTATCTCTCTAGCGAATGCAAAATCATCGGAGTCATAGGTAAGTGCAGCAGCACCCCTTCTTTTACAGATTCGATGCGCATAAGATAGCGTGTGATTGTAAGAGAGATCCTATTTCTGGCCTGAACTTTATCGGCAAAATAATAGCATTTTTATATTTTTTGACCTCTTCCTCTCCCTAAAGGACTGACTATTACCCATAAAGATTCCGTTTGGTCAATCCTTTCTCGTAAGGAAAAAGGATGAAAAATGCACAACAAGATACATGGTGTTCAAAAGAGTTGAGCTGTAAAGATGAGATGATTAAACCGTTGGTCGGTAATCTCCTCAATAAAAAAATTCAGAATGATCGCCAAATTGGGAGGGTTCTTAGGAAGAAAATGTGATGGAGAGTCTGGTCTGACTTATATTTGGCGGGGTTGGGAAAAACTGACTCCTATAGAGGACTTTTGGTTGTCTATCTCTAAAGAAACTACTTATGGGTAATAGTCAGTCCTAAAGGACGAAGTTTTACGGCGTAGGTGACAAACGATTTTTTGACTAAATTGCCTATTGATCTTCATCACACTCTAGCTCTTTAAGCCTTTTTTCTTGGCCGAGAAAATTCGATGGAGAAACTACTTTCAATTGACTGAATCAACCTGAACACCGTTTCTGTATTCGCTGTATCGGTTAAGTATCTTTTTCCGTCAGACGACTCCATTTTCAGTTGTACGATTTTATCGTACAACTGACTAAACCCTTCAATAACATCAATAACTGAAAAATACCA
>CAYPKB010000291.1:0-1728 GCA_964411185.1 uncultured bacterium | reverse complement strand
GAGAAGCTAGCAGAAGCTTTTTACCAAAAAGGTCAATTTGAGAAAGCAAGAGATCTTCTGAAAAGGGTGCAAAGATCTGATAAATCTGAGCTTACAGAAAAGGTAGAGCTGTGTATTGCAACCATGAAACTAATTAAAGAAGGTGAAGAAAAAAAAGCTTTGGAAAAGATGGAACAGAGATTCCCTGACAAATTTAAACGTAACTATATTTTATTTAAGATAGTACGGGGATTGATTCTTGAAAATAGGTGGAATGAAGCCAAAAAAATAGCTCTCCAAATACCCGTGAAGCCGAAAAAAGATAGAGCCTTATTTGAAATCATAAGCGCTAAGCTGGAAAAAGGGGAGGCTCTTTCGTCAGATGAAAAAAAATCGGCTACGCAGATGAGTTTTCTTATAAGGGAAGAGTGGGAAAAAGAGAACTACAGTCTAGTGGTGAAATTTTTGCCCTTCCTGTCTAAAGAAGAGCGGAACTTTTATGAGCAAAGAGAAGAGATAAAAGCCCTTCTCAAGAAGAAAAGCTGATTGGGATTTGAATGTTGTTGAGATGAGTTGTCTAGCTGCAAAAGGAACCTAATCAAAAAGCGATTTCCCCTTGTAGGTTGACACTATATTGATCAAGAGCTCGCCCCTCTATATTGATCGTTGCAGCTTTTTTTGAGAAGATAGTAAGACCTGCTACTATGCCCCATCTTTTACGGTTTACAATGTTCACTGCAGGAAATTCTCCATCCATATCCCATGCTGTAATAGAGAAAAATCCAATATTCGGATTGGGCTCAGCTTTTGCATAGAGATATACACCTCCTACATAGGGGGCAAAGTAGCTCCATTTGTAAGTAAAAGATAGAGAACCTTGCACTTCCAGATATTCTAACATAAAATCTGTAAGCAGAGTAGCTGGAAAGTCATCGATAAGGAGAAAAAGGGCTTTTTGATCGGAAGCAAGATATTTGAGATCGGCTCCCATACAAAAGCCTCCCTTTTCGTAGAGGATCGCTTTAGATCCTACAGCCCACATAAATTTCCTTCTAAATTCCATGGTATCTTTAATACATAGTTGCATAGTGCCCAAAAGTGCATAGATATCTACCCGTTTGTAGAAATTGGCGCTTACCAAAGTGGAGTAATTGGTCATAGTCAATTTTTCAGAAGCAGAATCTTCATGGATGATTTCATCATCAAAGCGCATATGATAGACAAAATCGGCAATATATCCTCCACGAAAGCTGACATTTTGTGATTTGACATTGCTGATTAAACCACTTTGAAAAAGATCCGGAGAACAGGGATTGCCCACTACGGAGCTGCATAGAAAGATGGGAAAAAGTAAGAAGAGATAGATCAAATGCATAGCGAGATTCCTGATGCATATTCCCGGGTATGTTGCAAAAAAAGTTGCATAATTTTTTTGGTAATCATACCCACCTGCCCTGATCCTACCTTTCTACCGTCTATTGTGGTAATTGGTAGCACTTCTTTATTCGATGCGGTAAGAAATGCTTCATCTAAGGTTGCCAATTCTGAGTGATCGATATCTCTCTCTTCTATTGGAATAATATCTTTGCAAAGAGATAAGACAACATCTCGGGTAACTCCGTAGAGGATTTCTTGTTTCGGGGTCATGAGAGTCCCATTTTTGATACCGAAGAAATGAGAAGTTGTCAGTTCTAATAGCCTGTTTTCTTCGCTAATATAGAGGATATCTTGTGCCCCTTTTTTCTTGGC
>CAYPKB010000290.1:0-1774 GCA_964411185.1 uncultured bacterium | reverse complement strand
GTTCGTCCTAAAGCAAAAGAACTCACCGCTATGGGAGCTGCTTTTCTGGCAGGCCTTTCTGTAGGATTTTGGAAAGATATGAAAGAGGTTGCCTCTTTGCGAGAGCTTGACAAAGAATTCCATCCTTCTTTATCGCAAAAAGAGGTAGATAAACAGCTTGGTAAATGGAACCATGCTGTCCACTGTACACAAGCCTGGTCAGAAGTATGAACCGAGATGATATGATTTCCCACCTAGAATATTCTCCTGACTTGTGGGATTTTATCATCATTGGTGGCGGGGCTACGGGACTGGGTATTGCAGTAGATGCTGCCTCTCGAGGTTTCAATACTCTCTTGTTAGAACAAAGTGATTTTGCCAAAGCTACCTCTTCCAGAAGTACCAAACTTATCCATGGAGGATTGCGATATTTGAAGCAGGGTCATATAGGACTGGTAAAAGAAGCTTTGGAAGAAAGAGGTCTTTTATGCCGAAATGCTCCTCACCTTGTGAAACATCTACCTTTTCTTATCCCTGAATATTCTTTGTGGGAACGTGCATTATATTCTATAGGACTTACCGCCTATGATCTGTTGGCAGGAGAACTGGGCATAGAAAAATCTAAAAATTGCTCTTATGATCAATTGATCAAAAAGTTTCCCAATTTAGAAGAGGGTAAACTGCGAGGAGGTACTATCTATTTTGATGGCCAATTTGATGATGCAAGGCTTGCCATCACCCTGGCTAAAACAGCTGTCCATTTTGGCGGTATTGTCATCAATTATATGCAGGTGACAGAACTCTTGAAACAAAAAGAAAAGATAACCGGTGTCGTGGCAAAAGATCTAATCCGAGGTAAAAGCTATTCTCTTCATGCAAAGGCAGTGATCAATGCCACTGGAATTTTTACTGATGAGATTCGTAAAAAAGATAATCCCAAACAAAAACCTCTTCTTTTTCCATCCCAAGGTGTACACATTGCTGTAGATCGAAAATTTCTGCATAATGAGACAGCCATAATCATACCCAAAACAGATGACAACCGAGTCATTTTTATGGTTCCATGGTACAACCGTCTGCTCATTGGAACAACAGATGTCGGAGGACAACCCCCTTCTCTAGAGCCCAAACCGAAAGAGGAAGAAATTAGATTCCTGCTCAAACATACAAAACGATACCTAAAACAGGCTCCTACAAGATCAGATATCAAAAGCGTTTTTGCAGGTCTTAGACCTTTAGTACACGAAAAAGGGAAGAGCAGTGGAAAAATCTCAAGAAATCACAAAATAGAGCTCTCTTCTTCCGGACTTCTTACTATTTGCGGAGGAAAGTGGACTACCTATAGAAAAATGGCAGAAGAGTTAGTCGATAAAGCTATTGAAGTTCATAATCTGCCTTCTCTTGTTTGTACTACGAGAACTCTTCCACTATATGGCTATCAGACAGAGGTCAAGGAGATGACTCCCTGGAGCGAATATGGTTCAGAATCTGAAAAGATTGCCTCACTAGTAGAAAGGGATGCAAAATTGGGACTCCCCTTGCATGACGAGTTGCCTTATTGCCTTGCAGAAATTATCTGGGGTATCAGAGAAGAAATGGCCCATACATTAGATGATCTGCTGGCCAGACGTACAAGAGCGCTATTTTTAGATAGCAAGGCTACTCTAGAAATAGCACCCAAAATTGCTTTTATCCTTGCAGAGGAAAAAGGATTAGGTAAGGATTGGGAAAAAAGCGAGCTAGAAAGATTTAAGAGAGTAGCTCAAAATTACTTAATTTCGTCCCAATAGGGATT
>CAYPKB010000289.1:0-1795 GCA_964411185.1 uncultured bacterium | reverse complement strand
AATCGGTTTTTCCTGAAGGAAAAGAGAAAGACTGTCAAACCAAAGTAGAAATGTCAGGTTTTTGGCAAAGTAGAAATGTCAGGTTTTCTAAAAATTAAGCTTTTTAATTTCGCCCTTTAAAAAATCAATATTTTAAGGAATTCAGCAAGAAACCGGATGATGTTTGCTATTTTTCGTGTAGAACCAAGGGCCTTCTCCAAGGGTGGTCAAGAGCAGGCTTCCATGGTATTTTCTTCTCCTTACTCTGTGTCGCAGGAATAATCCAAGAAACATTTTTTTCTGAAATAGCTTCTCGTTCTTTGGTTGTAATCTCCTTGTAATGCAGATACTTCTCTCTTAGTCTTATCCATATTGTGCTGTCCATGCGTTCTTCAATAATCACTCTTTCTTTTTTCCTCACAGTAGCCGGTTGATTCTTTAAGAGTTGAAAGGTCTTATTCTTGTAGCTTATGCAGAAATTATTCTGGACAACCCTTATACTTCTCTCTGAAAGTATGCTCAAAAGGAGTTTTTTCTCTCTATTGCTTAATTTGCGGTGAAAGTTACCCTTCTTGGCCGGAGCTTTGCTGTATTTCTTGTTATACCAAGGAAAGAACTCTTTTAGGAGATATTGGTTAGCTGTCTTCTTGTCTGAAATCCCCCTTAGTCTCATCTCTTTCACAAGCCGGTTCTGTAGGGTTCCAAAAACTGTTTCTATCTTTCCTTTGGCCTCTGGGCTGTAGGCTCGGATTAGCTCAACATCCAGCTCTTCCATGGATTTTTTAAACTGGGTAAGTCTTTCTTCGCTTTCCTTTTCCATTAGATTGTTATGATACACCCTTAATCCGTCAGAATAGATGATCTTTGGCTTACCAAAGTGAAGAAAGTATCCTCTAGAGCAGCGATAAAGGTCTTTCAGGTTTTCGTTCTTTACAAACATGCCAAAGAGAAGAATGCCCGTGGCGTCGTCCAAAAACAGGATAAGGCAGCATTTCTCTTCTGTTTTGTCTCTTCCTTCAAACCAGTTATGGTAAGAGCCATCAAGAATGACCATCTCTCCAGGGTGTTCTTTTGGAGGTCTTTTGGAGCGGTAATCAACAGCTTTCCTTTTTTTGAGCTTCCAGAGATTGTGTTCAATCATTATCTGTCTGATTGTTTCTGAGGAGTAGAAGATATCATGATCTTCCAGATGTTCTTTGGCATGTATTGGCCAGAAGTCAGGATATTTTTCACGGATTATCTCTGTTATTGTTTCTTTTTCTTCTTCCAGTATCTTGTTGTTGCTTTTTCTTCCCCTGTTGCCATGAACAAGGGTTTGGACTCCTTTAGTTTGTACTGATAATCTTAGCCGGTAGACGTGACGTTCTGAAAATCCTGTTAGGTTGGCAGCGTCTTGTACTGTTAACTCGCCCTCAAGAGAACGTTTAATGACTTGATAGGTATCGACTTCTTTTTGTGACATGATAAAATACTTCATAGAATGGTGGTAATTGGTTTTTAATGACGACCTTTACCACCATTCTATCTTTTCCACCCTGACATTTCTACTTTGCTCTACCCTGACATTATCGCGTTGGTTTTACATTTGCCTTTTTAGAGTTGACAATAGCTCTTTGCCCTGCTAATATGAATTAATGCCCCGCGGGGCGTTTTTAAAACCATGATAACCAAACTTTTAACTTTTCTAAAAGAAGTTAAGCTGGAACTAAAAAGGGTAAATTGGCCCAGCCGCGAGAGAACCATAAAGCACACCCTTGCTGTGCTCGGTATTTCTGCTGCCGTGTCTGCTTTTCTCGGCACCCTTGATTTTATACTC
>CAYPKB010000288.1:0-1820 GCA_964411185.1 uncultured bacterium | reverse complement strand
TTTTGATCAAAGAAAACCCTTTCCACATAGATGTTTCTTTTTGAGGTAAAAGAAAGTAGTCTCCTTTCCTCTTAGCAAGAGAATAAAAAATAATAAGAAAAAGATAGAGAGGTATGGAAAATAGAAATAGATGCTGAGACCCGAGACGGACTGCAAAATTCGAAGTAACTATGCTTCCTAAAACCGATCCCATTCCTCCGATGCCAAAAAGCAGGCTATAGACAGCTTTATTTTTATGGGTATCCAAGGTGGAGTGGATCAAAGACCAAAGTTGCTTGAACATCAGCAAGATATAGATATCTTTCCATACAAAATGAGCAAAAGATATGTAGGAATGATCTCCTATCCATAAGGAAGAGATAAGACTCATACCTATCACCAGGACCGAGGTGGAGAAAAAGATATAAAAGGGGCCTACTTTGGGTAAGAATTTGTTGTAAGCTGATATCAAAAGAAGATTAATAGGTACGGTGAGAAGCCAAGCATAAGGTAAGAAGGAAGCGGAAAAATGACTTATAAAAAAAGAGCTGCTAACAGGCCTTGTGATACTATATTCTGAAGTGATCAGAAATGAGCATATCGTTACGGCAATAAGGAAAAAGGGAGATACTCTACGATCCATGACGATGCAATTGTTCTAAAATGGCCATTTCATATTCAGGGGCGAAGTAAATCCATCCTGACTGGGAGGCTTTTACTTGACATAGGAGCTCAGAGCAAGCTTCTGCTTTTTCAACCATCAAATGTCTTCTAGAGACGGGAAAAGCAAGTGCACTTTCCGGCAACATAGGATGACGCTTTTCCCAAGCGATTTTTTCTTTTGGAATTCCCAGTTTTTTCCCTAAGCTGTCCATATCTTCAGGGGTAAACTCAGTGGAGACAGGAATCGCTTTGAATCTTTCCTTTCGGTAGACAATACGCTTCGCTTCTTCATGGGCAGGGTGATCCTTATCTTTAGATGCTTGGGTGATTTTTGTAATCACATCCGTATCATTCAGATAGAGGAATTTCTCTAAATCTGTGAAATCTTTAGGAGTATAGATTGCTTTCATAAATCTACGGAGATGAAAGTTATAAGCTTTGACAGAAGGATATTGATAGACTCTTCTATGCATGAAATGCCTTGCTAGAAGTAGCGCCTCGCATGCCTCCATTCCATTTTCATTGATACCTAGAGCCAGCTCTCCTTCTTCTCCTTCCGGTACCGGTAAAACACGGATCATCTCTATCAGCTGTTCATAATCGAAGATCCCATATCCAACCCCTGTGCTTTTGGAATCTCTGAGTAGATAATCTATGCGGTCCGCTCCAAAAAAATCTCCCGTGATAATTTGACATAGTATCTTTTCCCAATTTGTAAAAGAGGCCTCCATCCAATCTTTGGGTCCTATGGATAATTTTACGATATCCTCTACTACATTTTTATCGGGATATAGGCTGTCGGTCTCTTTTTGCAATAGTTGCCAAACAGGAGCTAAATGCTCACTTCTTATGATTTTTTCTGTAATGAACTCATGACCTTTGTCTCCTAACAAATCATGTTCAGCTACATGAGAAAATGGCAAATGGCCCAGATCATGGCAGAGTGCTGCCATGCGTATTACTTTCATCCAATATTGATATTCATAGGAACCTTTCCTAGGAATCAAAGGAAAGACATCAGGTCTTGCATGTTTGCATATGGTATGAAAGATCCTGGTAGCCAGTTCCATAACCCCTAAAGAATGCTCAAAACGGGTATGAGTTGCTCCAGGGTAGACAAGATAGGCAATGCCTAGTTGATGGATATAATGAAGCCTTTGGAATACTAAAGTATCAAT
>CAYPKB010000287.1:0-1826 GCA_964411185.1 uncultured bacterium | reverse complement strand
AAGGGATATTATTTGGGTGATTGGAGAAGCATGGATGTAGAGGGGGTAAGGCTTATCATAATGCTTCTTACCAACTGTTTGCGTTGGTTTGAAAATCAAATTCACATACGACTTTTTACCCTCTTTTCCAAAAAAGAGGTAACTAGTAAAGATCTTACACAGTTCATTGAAACCAATTTTTCGATACCACTGATTGCATGTGAGCCAGCTAAAGAATATGGGGAAAGAGATAAAGAACATTTACATCTTTTTCTAGAAAAGGTTTTACAAATTCCAGCGGGCCTCAACGCCACCTTCGAAGAGTTTGGTGAATCTTTGGCTGCCTTGTCCTTAATTGATTTTGCGAAGGTAAAAAATCTAGTAGCTGCTATCGAAAATGAAGGTCTTTTTGATTCTAGTGGCAAGTTGACAGATGATAGAACTCTTTTATTTTCTTATCTGGAAAAGACCATTCGCGGACTTCACCAGGCCATTTTGCATATCAGAAGCCATATCGAGACTTTTGATGTCGCTTTACAAATCAAAGGAAAAGTGTTCGAAGAATCACACAAATTTGTAAGTGTTCGGGCCGATGTCGAAGAGATTCGAAGCAAAATGAACAACTATCAATATCTGACTGTAACCTATCCAGATCGAAACAAATTTTATCCTGTAGGAATTATCTCCTCTTCCGCTGTACGCAAACAGATATTGGGAACTGTCTCGTTAAGGGATTTTAGTAATCGGGAAGAGATGTCAATCCCTTCCTATTTGGAGGTTATCAGCGTAATAGATCATCATAAAACCTCGCTGCTCACTACTCAACCACCTATGGTAATTATTAAAGATGCACAGTCTGGTAATGCCATTGTAGCTGATATTTCTATGGAAATGAATGAGCGTTATAGCACCTATGGGCTCTCTGAAGATGAAGTTTCCGGCCAATTGGATGAACTGCAGAAAACTCCTCGTTTATTGGCTAAGATGCAAGAAAAGCAGAGAATACTATCCAGAAACGATGGCTTCTTTGTAAATAAAGAGAGAGAGATTACTGAATACCTACATTTTCTTTATGGAATTTTAGATGATACCGATCTATTGACAAAAGTTTCTGATCTCGATGTAGATTGTGTATCTCAAATGCTTAACCGATTGAAATCACTGATTGAAGGAAAAGAGGTAGAGATCGTCTCCTTGGATGATATTCCGAGAGGGGGTCAGTTCGCTAAACAAGCTGCTAAAAGAATGCTGCAATTAGAGGATATGTACTCACTCTATAAAAAAGTGTATGAATTTAGAGAAAAAGAGGTCGAAAAAAATATCAATCTCCTCCTAAAAAACCAACCCTCCTCTTTTTTCGATGATACGAAAGAACAAAATGGATGTTGTAGAGTCGGACAAACCAAACTGTTTGCTAGAAACTTTCCTTATTTGCAAAAACATCAAAATGAAATCCGTCAGATCTGGGTAGAAAAATCAGCCAACAGATTCCAAGAAAATCCAGAGCTAGATCTATATATCCATATGATCAGCACTATTGTAAGCGCCGAAGAGGTCTATAAAGGATTGGAAGAAGAGTATGATCACAACGATCAAATTTGGATATGGGTTCCTGAAGGTGATTTACCTTTAGAACATCTTAAACGTTTTCTCAGCGCTTTTCAAAGTTCTCCCTATATTGAAAATATCGATCTTTCTGTAGAGTTTGTAGGGAAAGAGACGAAACTCTTAGAAGAGATCTTTGCTGAGACTTTTCCTGAACTTCCGGTAGAAGAAAAAGAGTTAGAGAATGGTCCGCCGATTGCCGTATTGCATTTCAAAGCAGGAAGCTTGAATTCAAGAAAGAG
>CAYPKB010000286.1:0-1834 GCA_964411185.1 uncultured bacterium | reverse complement strand
GCTTACCCTTTTTTTGAATCAGACTCAAAAAGAGAAGATTCTTGCCATTCCCTCCATTCAAGTGGGAGCGACCGGATGGGGAAAAGATTTCTTCTTTGCTTTGAAAGATTTCTCTCCATATCAGGGCATTTTTCATATGGTGGAAATCGAAGAAGAAGATTGGAATGAGCTCCCCACGGTTCCCAAAGGGGAGCTCGTTGTCACTCTGAAGAGACAAGAGATAGAAGAACTGATAGATAAGCAATATATTGTCGGTCTATTTTCCTCTGTTTGCTCTGCGGAGAAGAATGTATTGTGGAATGTTACAGAACGTGTGATGGGAGTAGATGGGAAATATAGACGATGGGTCTATTTGAGTTATCTCTCTCCGATGCAACCTTGCATGAACTGGACAGATCCTTCTTTTACAGCGCAGCGGATCTTTTCAGGTAATCTCCTATTTTTTTCGAAACATTTGCATAGCAAGTTGATCCATATTGATGCTAACCCCTTTTTAGGTATTGAAAAGGGAGAGGGAAAAAGTGTTTGGACAGATAGTCATCCTCTTACTCTGACTGCAGTAGAGACGATGGCCCAATTAAGCCGAAAATTTGGAAGCAGCTCGGTTCTTGAAATCAATATGCCTCTTTCTAGAGTTGCCTCTTTTTTTGCCTATGGCCCCGAGTTTATTTATGAGAAAGAGAGCCAATTTCTTTTTCTAGAGTACCTAAAAGAGAAAAAAGCAACTGCTCTTCAACTCTTCTTCGATCAGATAGTAGAGCAGTCGATACCTTTATATCGCGTCGTGCATCCTCTTTGGCCACAGACTGCGAAAAGAAGAAAAACTGTGGGATGTTGCCAGCAAGAAAAACAGAGAAGAAGTTTATCTGAGGCGATTGCAGATGCTTATGCTACCGATTTATATCATCTCACAGAACAAAATAAAGAAAAGTTATTACAGGCACATCTTCTCTACTTCTTTTTTTATCTTATGCAACCAGGGATTGTCTCTTTCTCTTTAGACGAACTAGAAGGGAGTTATTTCTTAGATCTCTGCCAACAAGAGAAGAAGAAGTGCCATCTGTTCGGCTCTCCCTCTTATCAATTAAAAGACCAGAAATCTTTTCTTTCTCAGGTAAGAAAGATAATCAAAGCAAGAAAGCTTCATCATGTAGAGAGTGCCAGACTGACTGAGAGAGTTTTCTTTGAAGATCCTTCTCTTTTTGGTTATTTTCTGGAAATCCCTCCCACGGGAGAAAGTCTACTCATCGCCTTCAATCTCTCCTCCTGCCCGAAAAGCCAAAAGTTATCATCTCGAAAATTGGTAAATCATTGGGCTATCAACATAGTAGAGAGAAAAAATGAAACCAAAAATCTTTTTTCTTCTGAATTTCTGTTAGAAATTCCTCCTATGAGTGCTAAAGCAATACATTTCCAACAGAAATTTGAGTAGAACTAGCTTCAGGATTTTCCTATACTAATTTCTTATGAAAGCAGCTGTGATATGCGCAGAAGGTTTAGGAGATTCTCTCAATATGATGATTGCCTCCTATACACTTTCCCAACAAGGCTATTCCGTAGATACCTATTCTAGGCAGCTGCACAACTTTAAATCTTGGCTACCCTCTTCTCCCTCCTTTTATGACAAGCCTCCTGTAGATTCTTATGAATCCATTTTTTCTGCTTATGACCTTGTCATCTTACAACATGAAAATAGTCAAAAAGCAAAAAAAATACGTTCCCTCTACATCCAAAAAAAAATCTCTTCTCTCATTACCTTTTATAATAACTATCGAATCAGCAAACATGATCCTATCAAGGAAGGAGTAGACTTCCCCTTTGATGAGAGCCAACC
>CAYPKB010000285.1:0-1853 GCA_964411185.1 uncultured bacterium | reverse complement strand
ACAATATCTGAAGATTCTATGGCAAGTGAACTTCCCATTTCACCCATTGCGATCCCGACGGTAGATCTGGCAAGAGAAGGGGCGTCATTGATGCCATCTCCTACCATAGCATGTCCAGATTGAGCCAAAGATTCCACAAGATCCAACTTTGCCTCAGGAGTAAGACTGGCATAGACCTTCTGCAGTCCGATTTTCTCTGCTACTAATCTACTATTTTCCTCTGAATCACCGGAGAGCATAGCTGTTTCTATCCCTAATTGGGAGAGTTCACTCATGGTTTGCTCTGCAGAGGATTTTACCTGATCTTGTAATAAAAAGAGAAAAAGGGCCTTATCTATCTTTAAATAGGCTCGCATTTTTCCATAATACTCCTCCGGCTCTTGAGGAAGAGATAAGAAAGCGGCACTTCCCAGCCGCACACTTTTTCCTTCTACTTTGGCACTCACTCCTTTACCTGGATAGTGCGAAAAATCAGAAATAGAAGAAGAGGAGATCTTCTTTTTCTTTACAAAATCCAAGATGGCACTGGCAACAGGATGTACTACCTCTTTTTCCAAAGAGGCTGCAACAGATAAGGCAAACGACTCATCCATCTCTTTCGCTTCATCATTCAGAGGAAGAAACCGTTCACACTGTAGAGTTCCCTCTGTCAGAGTTCCTGTTTTATCAAAAGAGAGATGTTTGCAAGAGGCAAGAGCATCAAAAGTGATGCCTCCTCGTAGCAAGATGCCTCTCGAGGCGCAGCTAGAAATGGCGCTCAAATAGGCAGTGGGAGTTGCAATGATCAATGCACAAGGAGAGGCAGTAATGAGAAAAGTAAGCGCTCTATAGATAGATCCTTCAGCTCCAAAAAAGGAAAAACCAAAAAATGGGAGAATCAGGGAGAGGGAAAAAGCAAGCAACATGATAGTAAAAGAGTAGTTCTTCCCAAAGGAGTCCAAGAGCTTTTCTACTTTCGCTTTGGAATCATGCGCTTTTTTTATCAGTTGGATGATAGAGGTAAGAGTCGATTCCGAGGCTTGTTTGGTTACACTAAGAGATATGCCTGCATCCATATTGATAGCACCACTTGTAACCTCGCTTCCTTCTTCGATGGGCAAAGGAAGATTTTCTCCTGTGAGATGAGAAATATTGATGGTAGATCTTCCCGATAAGACCA
Source organism: uncultured bacterium (assembly GCA_964411185.1). Classification (GTDB taxonomy): domain Bacteria; phylum Chlamydiota; class Chlamydiia; order Chlamydiales; family SM23-39; genus CAYPKB01. The sequence continues at coordinate 694 of CAYPKB010000285.1, read as the reverse complement.
CACCATCTAATGGAATAGTATCTCCGGCCCGTACAAAAATGGGATCTCCTACTTTCAAATCGTGTATAGATTTTTGAACAAGCTCTCCATCTTCTTGCAAAAGGAAGGCCTCTTTCGGGGCAAGATTTCTCAGTGCATGGAGAGTCTTTTTGGCTTTGTAGGAGACAGTCTCCTCTAGTGATCCCGAAAGAGAAAAAAGCACCAATAAAAGAGCTCCCTCTAACGGAGACCCCAAAAAAAGAGAGGAAAATGCGGCCAGTGTCATTAAGATATCAATATTGATTTCCCAATTCCTAATGTTTTCCCAAGCATGGATAAGGGCGGGTATGCCGGTAAAGAAATAGACAAAAGAGAGAAAAAAATAACTGAAAGGAAGAGAAAAAAAACTCAAAGTGAAAGAGAGAAGTAAAGAAATGGCTGAAAAAAGGGAGCTTTTGAGGGCAAGATTATGAGCCCATTTCTTCGATGATGCTGTGAGAAAAGGGCTTACAGTCTCTTGTTGCTGGGAGGCAAAAAATGCATCGAAAGTATAGGGTTTTTGCATAAGGATATCTCAAAGGGTCTGCCAAAAAAGAAGAAGAAAATATAACGAAAATAGAGTTAAAAGAAAGGCTCCTCCATTCCAGAAAAGAGCTTTGCTGATATCATTTTTTTCTTTGATAGCTTGAAAAAAAGCAGAAAAAAGAAAAAGAAA
>CAYPKB010000284.1:0-1863 GCA_964411185.1 uncultured bacterium | reverse complement strand
CTACTAGAACATGTAGAAGACCCTAAAAAGGTGATCCGAGAGTGTTCCAGAATCTTACGTCCGCATGGGCTTTTATTTTTTCACACCTTCAATAAGAACTTTTTTTCCTATCTTTTCATCATAAAAGGAATGGAGTGGTTTATAAAAAATACCCCGAAAAACATGCATGTCTACAATCTCTTTATCAAACCCAAAGATATGTTAGAGATGTTGGAAGAACATGACCTCTTTCCCGATACTTGGACAGGATTAAGACCCAGATTTTCAAAAGCATTTTTTCAAATGCTAATGAAAAGAGAAATACCTGAGGAATTTTCTTTTACCTTGTGTAAATCTCTTTTAACAGGGTATATGGGTATTGCTGTGAAACTAGAAGAATGAGGAACAAGAAGATGGCAACTATTACGTTGAAGGGAAAAGAAGTCCATACCAACAAAGAAATTCCTAAAGAGGGAGAAAAGGCACCATCATTTACACTTATAAGTCCCAATTTAGAAGAAAAATCATTAGAAGATTTCAAGGGAAAGAAGAAACTGCTCATTACTGTTCCTAGTATCGATACAGATGTATGCGCCTCCTGTGCCAAAAAATTAAATAATTATGCCCAAGAACATCCGGAAGATGTAATTTTGGTGGTATCTGCAGATCTTGCTTTTGCTCATAAACGGTTCTGTTCAACAGAAGGACTGAATAATATTGTTACTCTTTCTATGATGCGCTGCAAAGAGTTTGCAGAGGATTATGGAGTATTGATTGTAGATGGACCTCTTGAGGGACTCTGCGCCAGAGCTCTTTTTATCATCGATAGCAAAGATCAAATTACGCATGCCGAGCTTGTATCTGAAATAGCGGAAGAGCCGGATTATGATAAAGCTTTTCAAGCTTTGGAAAAATCCTCGTAAGAGATATTCCAGAAGATCTCTTCGATCGCATTATCGACATCTACAGCTTCAGCTACCCCCTCTTCTATAGCTACTTTTCCTACAGCTTTTGCGATCTCTTTTGATACCTTACGGATCTCATGAACCGTAGGGAAGAGCGGAGCTCTTTCATCAGATAACCTAGGAGAAAAGGAGGCAAGTTTTTTCGCTGCTGCTAAAAACATAGCATCTGTAATTTTTTTGGCTTTTACTGCGATCGCTCCCATGCCAAGTCCCGGAAAGATATATACATTGTTACACTGTCCGATTTCATACCGATCACCATCATATACAACGGGCTGAAAGGGACTTCCTGTTGCAATAAGAGCTTTCCCTTGGGTCCATTCCATAATCTCTTCAGGAAAAGCTTCCGCGCAATCAGTTGGATTAGAAAGAGGAAAGATAATAGGAGCCTTGGTATGTTTGCTCATCTCTTTGATAATTTCTTCTGTGAAAGCGCCTCCTTGCGTGGATACACCAATGAGAATATCTGGCTTTACATTTTCTACAACTGTGAGAAAGTCAATCCCCTCTTTCCCTTTTTTCCACTCTCGAATCATAGAAATGGGTTTTACAAAAGGCATCTGTTCTTCTCTAGGATGATTGACTCCTTCCATGATTAATCCCTTAGAGTCGACTATAAATATCCTGCTATAGGCCTCTTCCTCACTCAATCCCTCCTCACACATAGCAGATTTGAGATCATAAGCAATACCCATCCCAGCAGATCCACCTCCTAAAATCACTACTTTTTTCTGGTGAATGGGACGTCCGGTTACCTGACAGGCAGCCAATATTCCGGCAAGGGTAACGGCAGCAGTTCCTTGGATATCATCGTTGAAACTCAATCGTTCTTCCCTGTACTTCCGTAACAGACGAAAGGCATTACTTTTTCCAAAATCTTCCCATTGAAGCAGTATGGATGGAAACCTTTTATAAAGAG
>CAYPKB010000283.1:0-1875 GCA_964411185.1 uncultured bacterium | reverse complement strand
CTCTGCATGGCGATATCTACGCTAGCTATTTCAGCTCTGCCAGGCTATAAAAGTTGGGGAGTGATAGCTACCTCTCTTTTAGTAGCATTTCGTTTTATGCAAGGACTCTCTTTCGGGGCAGAGCTACCCGGTGCTATCACACTGATCTCTGAAAATGCAAAGGCCTCAAAAAGGTCAGGCACCTGTTCTTTTGCCATATCCAGCGCTTCATTAGGCTCCATACTCGCGAGCTTTTTGCTCTTTTCTTTGAACTATATTTTTGATCAGAAGGCGATGATTTCATTCGGTTGGCGTATCCCATTTTTATTAGGTGGAATAGGCGCATTATTTCTTTTCTATGCAAGAAGATCGCTACAAACTACTGAAATGGATGGGAAGAAAAACTACATTGCACCTGTTCAAGCTATTTTATCTCAATACTTTCCAGCTCTTTTACTGGGAACTTTATCGATGCTCTTTCCTGCTTCTCTTGTTATCGGGAATCTATATATGCCTAAATTTTTTGTAAGTAATCTTGCGAAAAACTCCTCTGATGTTTTTTTAGCTTTGACAATTGGGTTGATTTGGTCGCTTGTTGCGGTACCCCTTTTCGGTAAATTGGCAGATAGACTAGGCAAACGATTTGTTTTTTCTCTTTCTATTTTATCTTTTGCTCTATTGGGAATACCCATTTTATCTTTTCTATCTTCTTATCATCTCATCTTGTTTGCTATCTGTTATCAAACTTTTTTATCCGCAGCTATGAGCAGCTTTTTTCCTTTTTTGACAGAGCTTTTCCCAAAAGAGGCTAGATATACAGGCGTTGCTCTTTGTTATAACATCTCATTTGTATTAGCGGCCTCTATTCCTATCTTTTTTGAGCTTTTCTTACGCACTCATCCACACGCTTCTACCATATTTATTTTACTTGGGTTGGTAGGATCTATAAGTTTTATCGGAGCTATTTTGACTATATTTTGGCAGAAAAAAGTTCTATTTCGGATAAAGATAGACAATAAGTCCCGACAAAGCTCCTGATAATGGGATGGTGAGAACCCAAGTGATTAAGAGCTTTTTTATCACTGGCCAGCTTACAGCATTTTTTCCTCTAGCCCTTCCAACGCCCGTAATGCTACCTACTATCATCTGAGTCGAGCTGATCGGAAATCCAAACAAGCTAGCTCCTACAATAGATATGGAGGAGCTCACCTCGGCTGCAAACCCTTGTAGGGGTTTGATATGGGTTATAGAATATCCTACTGTATGGATGATACGCCATCCTCCGATGGCAGTACCAAGGCCCATCATAGTGGCGCAAGCTCCGATCACCCAAAAAGGAATATGCAATGTAGGGATTAATTTTGCGGAATAGAGTCCCAAAGTGATGATTGCCATACTTTTTTGCGCATCATTAAAACCATGTGCCAGAGCTACAAATCCTGAAGAGGCTATCTGTAGATTTTTGAAAGTCTTCTGTTCACTATCAATAGAGTGGTATTTCAGAAGGATTTGCATAAAAATGTAAGCAAGAATGAATCCAAAAAGGGGAGAAAAAATCATAGGAAGAATCACCTTTCCTACCAAATTTTTCCAATAAATGATATCCATCCCACTTTCTACGAGGGCCCCACCAATCAATCCGCCAACAAGTGCATAAGAAGAAGAGCTAGGTAGACCTAAGATGATTGTTAGAATATTCCAAAGAATAGCACCTGCTAAAGCCGCCATTATGAGAACTTCGGTAGAAGCTTTTGGTTCAATCAGACCAGAAGTTATCGTTTCAGCTACTCTACTAATCTGTGTAGCTCCAATGAAATTCAAGATGGCTGCAAAAAAAATAGCAATAATTGGACGAAGAGCTTTAGTAGAAATTACAGTAGAGACCACATTAGCAGA
>CAYPKB010000282.1:0-1889 GCA_964411185.1 uncultured bacterium | reverse complement strand
GCATCATCTCGATCTTGATATTCATAGGAAAGCTTTTTTTGGCGACAATATTCTTGATAGACAAATTTGGGGATATTTTTCTCTCGGAGGGAGTTGAAAGCTGCATGACAAAGTTCAATTACTCTATGTTTTCTCTGTACACCTTTCGTTGTTAAAATCACTTCTAGATCGAATAAGGCATACTCTCCCGCGATAGATTCCACCTCGATTTGCAAATCTTCTGCGAGAGATTCTTTTTTTAACAGAGAGAGAAGACTCGTTGGATCTGTTTTTTGCAGAGCATAGGCTATCAGCTCTGCTGATTTAGATTCATCTTGGGCAAAAAAGGAAGGCAGCTCCCAAGCAAGAGTTAGTCTCTTCCAATCTTTTATCGGTTCTATAACAGTTAGTTTACCTTCTTGGTGTGGAGATGAAAGAGGCATATCTAGGGTAGGAAGAGGTGAGTTAGCAGGAGGAACTTGTGAAAATAATCTATCTACCTCTTCTCGCATCACTTCTAATGGTAAATGGGAGTAAGCTACCAAGTAGATACGCTCTGCCCGATAGTTGGTATCAAACCATCTGTTCAATTGTTCGGCTGTCAGGGAAGAAAGACTTGTGATATTTCCGGTAGAGAAACTGGCATTGGGATGATAGGGGTTACCTGTTTCTTTTTGGATGAAATATCTTCTCCATCCATCATGTTCCCAATTTTTGTAAAATTCCTGGTCTACAGCCTTGATCTCTTTTTGCATATCTTGGTCAGTTATGATGGGATCGATGAAAAAATGGGCCAGTCTATGTAATCCCTCCACAAAGGCATCATTGTTGATAGCTATTGTATAGACAGTTCTATCAGGCATAGTAAAGGCATTGAGTCTACCTCCATTATTGGATACAACCTGAAAGATTTCCTGAGGAGTTGGATAAGCCTCACTTTTATAGAAAAGCATATGTTCCAAAAAATGGGCTGTACCGGGGTATTTTTTCGGATCATTCCAAGAGCCAACGCCTACAGCTACGGATATAGCCGATTGGTCAGTGCTGGGATCTGAAATAAGGTAGGCAGAAAGTCCATTTTCTAGAATAATTTTTTCTGTTCTTCTTTCTTTGAAAGAGGGATGTTTTAGCGTCAGCTTTGATTTATCCTGAACAATAGTATATTTCCCTTCCAATAGGGCAAATAGAGATAGTAAGAACAGAGAAAAACGAAAAATCATTCAAGACCTCAAATGGTTATAGAGCTTTGATACTATTTGATGGATAGCTTCTGCGCGAATTTTTTTTCTCTCTTTTTTTTCTAATTCTGCAAAAGCTTCCATTTGTATCTCTTCTCCAAAAGAGAGAAAAACAGGGGTATAGGCTGCATGTCTCTCTTCTCCTATCTCTTTTTGTATATCTTTTGGAGGGGGGAGTAATTCATAGGTATGCAATGCCAATGGATAAAAATGAGTAGGTTTGGATGCTTTTTTTGCCATCAGATAAAACAATTCAATACTATTGGGGTCAAAGGGAGATACAGAAAGGTTTCCTTTATCATCTTTTCTATCTCTACCACCGCTTGGAGCTACATAAATGACTTTTCCTCCCTCATCTAATAATTCTCGCATCTTACGCATAGTCTTTTGGTTATGGCTCTGTTTCCGAGCTTTTTTTTCCGGGGGGTAATCGATATATTTTTTGGAGTAGATACAAAGAAGATTGGTTCCTAAGCTAAAAGGAACAGCTGCAGGATCGGTAATTACTCTTTCTCCGGCGACAAAAATCATATTTTTGCCTAATTCGGGAGTAATTGGTTTTATCATACTTTCTATAATTTGAGGGTCTAATTCTGACTGGTGGTTGGCAAGTAAAATGACATTCTCTTTTTGTTGCATCCGGTCATTGATTTCCAATAGGTTTCGTTTTCC
>CAYPKB010000281.1:0-1893 GCA_964411185.1 uncultured bacterium | reverse complement strand
AAAGATAGACCTAATTTTTTCATTTGGAAGAGCATAACAGAAGAAAGGTCCGCAAAAATAGCTGCTGCCTCTAAGGCAGCCGAGAAGAGGGCCCCCGTTTTTTTTCTGTGAATTAGTACCAAAGAAGAGGGCTTTTGTTTTTCTGCAAGAAGATCCAAGAATTGTCCTCCTATAATGCCTCTTGCACCAGCGCGTGTGGAGAGAAGTTGAAAAATTTTTTCCTTAATTCTAGCTGGAGCTGAGATGTAGGAGAGGATTTGAAAAGCCAAGGTAAGAAAATAATCTCCCGTTAAAATGGCAGTAGCTTCATCGAATTTTTTATGCAGAGTGGGCCACCCTCTTCTTTGGTCGTCATCATCCATTGAAGGTAGGTCATCATGGATAAGAGAGTATATATGTATACACTCCAATGCTGCTGCTAGATCGACTCCTTTTTCCCAGTCAGATCCTACATCGAAAAGTAGGCTGAGTGAAAGTATAGGACGGATTCTTTTTCCTCCGGTGTGCAAAGCATATATAGCGGATCTCAGCAGAGGAGGAGAGGCTGTTTTGTTGACCCAGAAGAGGAGTCTTTCTTCTGTTTTTTCTTTAAAGATCTGATTCATACCGTTGATTGGGAGTCCCGATAGCAAAGTATTCGAATCCATTTTCTTTCATTTCATGCGTTAGGTATTGGTTTCTTCCATCAAAAAAGGCACAGTGATTCATTACAGCTTTGATAGGTGTAAAATCAACCATGCGAAACTGTTTCCATTCTGTCAAAAGAGCAATGGCATCGGCATGAGTTGCTGTTTCTGTAATATTATGACACCAGATAATATTGGCTTTTTTTCCTAACTGTTTTTTTGCATTTTCCATAGCTACCGGATCATATAATTGTAATATCGCCCCTTTTTCCAACAATTGCTCGATGAAAACTAAGGAAGGAGCATCGCGAATATCATCTGTTTCCGGTTTAAAGGAAAGACCCCATACACCAATACGTTTTCCTTTGATTCCGCCCTTGCTTTCGAAATACTTTTCTATCGATTGGGCCAATGTTTTTTTTTGCCTTTCATTTACCTTTTCCACTTCCTCTAACAATGTGGGAGTGATTCCATACTTTTTTCCCATGGCTATGAGGGCTTTCACATCCTTCGGGAAACAAGATCCTCCATAGCCAATCCCTGCATAGAGAAAACTGTATCCAATTCTAGGATCGGAGCCGATTCCTTTTCTGACTTCACTGATATTAGCTCCCATTTTTTCACATAGCTGAGCCATCTCATTCATAAAAGAGATGCGAGTAGCTAACATGGCATTGGCTGCATATTTGGTCATTTCAGCAGAAAGAATGTCCATAAAAATCATTTTTTCATGATTAAACATAAAAGGTGCATAGATCTTACGCATCTGGGCTCTACTTTTTTCATTTCTGCAACCGATAATGATACGGTCAGGTTTCATACAATCTGAAATAGCTGATCCTTCTTTTAAAAATTCTGGGTTCGAGACGATATCAAAGGGGATTTCTACCTGTCGTCTTTCTATCTCTTTTTGAATGATTGATTCTACAAGATGACAGGTTCCAACGGGAGCTGTTGATTTATTGATGACAAGAAGATATCTATCGATATGCTCTCCTATACTTTTCGCTGCTTTTTCTACGAAAGAGGTATCGCATGAACCGTCAGAAGCGGGGGGAGTGGATACAGCTATAAAGCAAGCATCATTGCCTGGAAGATCCTGGTAATTAGTGCTGAATTTCAATCTTTTTGCCGAGACATTTCGTCTCATATACTCATCTAGGCCAGGCTCGTAAATTGTTGGCTTGCCTTGTTGAAGTTGTTTTATTTTTTTGGGGTCTATATCCAGGCAAGTTACATGATGGCCCATTTCTGCGAAGCAAACACC
>CAYPKB010000280.1:0-1901 GCA_964411185.1 uncultured bacterium | reverse complement strand
CAATCAGTTTGTTTTCTTCTTTGTGCGTGGGGCGAAAAAGAAAAAAAGCCAAAAGATGAATAGAAAAGATGAGAGATATGATAAAAAATCGATTCATGGAAGTTTATCTATCCTTTACGATCAATTGCATCTCTTTGAATCCTTCACTTTCAATCATATCTTTTATTTTTTTATATTCTCCAAAGGGGACTCTTTGATCCAAGTGCAGTTGGATAGAAGATTTCTCCTTCACATTAGAAAGTAGAGTTTTCAATTCTTGGAAAGAGAGTTTTTGCTCATTGATCCACAAAGATAGATCTTTTTTTATAACGAGAGAAAGGAGGGATTCTTGAGTAAATTGAGATTGAGTAGGTGATGCTTGAGAGAGCTCCACTTTTTCCATTTTTAGCAAGGGGGCAATTAAAATAAAGGAGATAAGAACAACGAAAACAACATCGATAAGAGGTGTCATATTGATCTGATCAATATATGTATCTTCTTCTTCAGAGATAGGATTCCATCTAGCCATCTTTAATCTACTTTTCGATATTGCATCTCTACATGATAAAGAAGGGTTTTTGCAAAATGAACCATCTTCCTTTTATATTCTCGTATATCGTTTTTCAGTACGTTGTACCCAATGACGGCAGGGATAGCTACTAATAACCCTATTACAGTAGTAGCAAGCGCCATGGATAGCCCACTCAATACGGCAGAATTTCCAGCTATCGATGATCCTCCAGAAAGATGGGAAAAAGTAATGAAAATTCCCCATACGGTACCCAGCAGTCCAAGAAAAGGGGCAAGGGTGATTACTGTGGGAAGAAGGAAAAGATTTTTTTCCAACTTTCGCATTTTTTGGACAATGAGACTTTGTACGTAGCTTTCTAAAAGGTTTAGATCATTGGCAGACAGAAAGACTTTGGACCTACTAGCTGAAAAATAGCGATTTTTTTCCAACACTTCAGAACTTTTCAATCGTATCTCCCTGTAGAGTGTAGAAAAAGGAAGGGAATTTTCTTTTTCTAACGGCAAGCTGAAAATTTTTTCTGGATGGGCAAGAATTTTCTCTGCGTAATTTTTGCTTCCTTTTTTCCATCTCCAGATTTTTTGAAAGCTGAATATGATCACACACCAGCTCATCATGGAAAGAATAAAGAGGAGTAAAAAGATCATCTTCCCAAAAAGATCTGACTCACTAAAGGCTGTTTGTAAGGTGATGATTGCAAACATAGGCGATTTCTTCGTATTAAGAGGTTTTTGGACATTGTAGTAAGAAGGCAATTTCTTTACAGGTATTTATGAGAAAAAAGAAAGTCTCAGTTCTTATCTCTTATTGTTCCAATGATTTTCGATATATCGAAAGATGCATTCAGGAATGTCGCTCATTTGCTGATGAAATTATAGTAACTGTTTGTGACCATTTTTTTTGCGGAAAGAAGGAAAATCAAACATTATTGGAAGAGACTTTTTCTCTTTTTCCGGGTGTTACCTTTATTCAATATCAATATTACCCACATCGTTTTTATGGTTCTATCTCTGAATATCCTACCGATTATCCAAAACGATTAGATTTATGGCATGCCACCTCCAGGTATATTGGCTTTTTTCATGCTACAGGCTCTTATCTTCTCTTTTTAGACAGTGATGAGATTATCGAAGGGAAAAAGATGAAAAGATGGTTAGATAGCGGTCAATATCTCCATTTTTCCGCTATGCGGTTTTTTCAATATTTCTATCTTCATCTACCTTCCATCAGGCTGAAAGCCCGACAGATCGGGGGTTTAATGGTACAAAAAGATGCGATCGATCCCTCTCGCATCATTCAAGAATATGACCGGGTAGGAATCTATACACAGGTAGAAGGTCCTAAATGTGAAACGATCACAAGTATAGATGGGTTACCTTTTATACATCACTAC
>CAYPKB010000279.1:0-1901 GCA_964411185.1 uncultured bacterium | reverse complement strand
TCTTTTCATCCACTTCGAATCTAGGACTGCTCTGCGAATTAGGCTACAAAGCCATAATTTTTGATATATATAATTTTATTATGTATTACATAAACTAATGATAATGAGTGGGTAATGTTCTAAATAAAATTTTTTTTATCAAATTATTTTTTTAAATAAGATGGATAAGGTAGTGAGATCCTACTAAAAGGCTATGATGGATCTACAGAATCTGCCTATGAAGGCTCGAGTAAGAGTGGGATTTCGATTGTAGCCTGTACGGGAGTAAGTCTCTTCCTTCCTTAGGTAGACTGTCATTTATGCGAGGCTTTTTCAATTCGATTCATCAGGGCCTCATTGGAAAGAACCTCCTCAGAGCAGTAGATATAGATCTCCTTATAACCTTCTCTATCGGCTTGGCGGAATAGAGCGTAAAGGTTTTTCTCATTAAAAAAGAGTCCTTTTCCTTCTCTATCCAAAAGGAATCTCTTATGGTCCGATGAAGAGATGGTTTGCCATTCCATTGCATCACTGCAAAGCAAGACTTTTGCATTAGGAGAGTAATGTTTATACTTTGTTCCTGGTGAAAAGGCAGGAGAGTGGGAGGTGAAAGAGAGCCCTAAAAATTCTTCCAGCTCTCTTCTGGAAATGGCACCGGGTCTAAGAAGAGCTGGTATCTCTTGGGTCAAATCTAGAACGGTAGACTCGATACCATGTTCGCAGGGACCACCATCTACAATATAGGGAATTTTTCCTTCTAAATCTTCTAAAACATCTTTTGCAAGCGTTGGGCTGGGTCTCCCTGAGAGGTTGGCAGAAGGAGCTGCAAGAGGAACTCCGACTGCTTCTATGATTTCACGGGCTATAGGATGAGAAGGCATTCTAACAGCCACACTATTTTGTCCTGCCGTTACAATGGAGGGTACTTTTGGACTTTTTCGTAAAATGATAGTCAAAGGGCCGGGGAAAAAGGCATCTGCTAAGGTGTAAAACATAGAGGGAGGGGTCTCTGTGATTTGAGGTAACATGGATAAAGAAGAAATATGGAGTATGAGAGGATTATCAGAGGGTCTTTGTTTGGTGAGAAAAATTTTTTTTATTGCTTCAGGTTCATCAAATCTAGCTGCAAGACCATAGACTGTCTCTGTTGGAATAGCTACTACTCCACCTTTTTCTAGTTCATATATGGCCTCTTTATGGGAGGAAGCCGGTAAAATTTTTGTCTTCATTTCTCTATAATTGTAAAAGATAGACCCCTTAGTTTCTAAGAGTAAAAAAAGAGATATCTTTCTTTTTGTAGATTCTCATAGCAGCAAAAATTTTAGTTTATGACGAAAAAAAACCCAGCTGCGTTATAATGGAGCTTCCTTATTTTGACAGGAGTAATTTATGACGGAACAAGTGAAAGCAAGTTCTTTATCTAGTAATGATGTACAGCCTATCTCCTTTCTTCAAAAATTTCGAAAAGCTATTCAATTTGCCATTTGCTTTGGTGTGGGTGCTCTCATTTGGTTTGCTCCTGTTCCTGAAGGTATAGATCCAAAAGGATGGCAGCTTTTGGCCATTTTTGTTTCAACCATTTTGGGCATCATTTTAAAGCCTTTTCCCATGGGTGCTATGGCTCTTTTTTCTTTAGGGGTCACGGTGCTGACAAAAACCCTTTCTTTTTCTGAAGCTTTTTCAGGATTTGGCAATCATGTAGTCTGGTTGATTGTTTTTGCCTTCTTCATCGCTCGTGGCTTCATTGCGACAGGTCTAGGAAATCGAATCGCTTACTTTTTCATGAGTCACTTAGGAAAAAGCTCTCTTGGTCTAGGTTATGGAATGGTTGCCACAGATTTTTTATTGGCTCCCACTATTCCAAGCGTAACAGCAAGAGCTGGAGGTGTCATCTATCCTATCCTTCGCTCTTTATCTAAAGC
>CAYPKB010000278.1:0-1902 GCA_964411185.1 uncultured bacterium | reverse complement strand
ACCTCATGCGAGTGGCATTTTTATTCCTTTTCATCTCTTTTCTATCTTCTTGTTCGCATAGTCCTTTGCAAACTGGGGCCATTGCAGAGGAAAATAGATCGAATATGGCAAATCTTCAAGTGGGTATGTCTGATATGCAAGTAGCGCAAATCATGGGCAGACCCTACAAAATGGAATCTATAGAAACAGACAATAATGGGAACTTTGACGTTTGGTACTACATTATAAAACCCAGCGGAATGGGTGAAAAAAATGTGCTTCCCAAAAACTTGACACCGCTTCTTTTTCAAGACCATATCTTAAAAGGCTGGGGCAAGGAATATTATCTTTTTGTGACGGAAAATGAAGAGTACCTACAAAGACGTCAATATTATCAGGAAGAAAAATATGAAGACAAAGAAGAAGATTGGCCTCCTGAAGATCATAGAATGATCCCACCTGAGAGAAAAGAAACAGAAGAAGAGATCCCAGAAGAAAAAGCACCACCGGTTGAAAAGCCTGAGAAAAAGGAAAATAAACCCACTCCTTCTAAAGAAAAAGAAGAGAATTATTATTGGTGGCAATAATTCTTATTGGGTAAAAAGATTCTTTTTCATTAGGATAAAAAGATGGACGAATGTGTTTTCTGTTCCATTGTCGAAGGCAATGCTCCCTCTCATACCATATGGGAAAATGAAGAATTTCTCGCTTTTTTATCTATTTTTCCCAACACAGAAGGATTTTCCGTTGTCATCCCAAAAAAACATTATCCCAGTTACGCTTTTGATCTGCCCGATGAAATTTTGATCAAACTGACCCTTGCAGCTAGAGAGACAGCAAAACTCTTGGATGAAAAGTTGGATGATGTGGGAAGAACCGCTATGATCTTTGAAGGTTTTGGAGTGGACCATGCTCACGCCAAACTTTTCCCAATGCATGGGACTGCTTCCATTCCCAAGTGGAAACCGATAGTCTCTTTCCAAGACCAATATTTTGAAAAATATCCGGGATATATCTCTTCTCATGATTATATCCGAGCTGACGACAAAGATCTGGAAAAATTGGCTAGGAAAATTCGAAAAAGCTAGCGTTTGTGGTATTTACTGCATCCAGGTGAATGTATATGTACCGATAAGTCCAGCTCCTTCCATTTATGTTCTGCATATTGGGTAATGAACTGCCAAATTTTATTGATATCTTCTTCATCTCTTGCTGAGACAATCCAAAAATAGACTCCTAGAATGGAGGAGATCCAAAAGAGCTTCCTAAACATACTTTCTAATTAGCAGAACTCCCTTATTTTTGGGAATCTATTATGAGTTGATTGGATAAATCCTACAAAAGAATTATATTTTTAGCTCAAAAGACCTCCCCAATTCAGAAAAAGAAAAAAATCTTTCGTAAAATCTACAAAAAGATCAAAAAGAGGATAGAGGTAACATAAGAAGTGAGTGCGCTATATGCACCTTTTATTCTTTGATAGATCCCCATCGGGCTGTAGCCTATCTTTTATGAGCATTTCACAACCCACTGCAATGGAAAATCGGTAATGGAGAAAAAAAATCATCAGCACACTCTAATCAACAATGATTTTTACGATTTCCTAAAAGATGGGTGGTATACCACAACAAATCATCCGGTAGCTCTGCTCCGACATGAAAATGCTGCAAGACTTCCCTGGGTGATTGAAGCCATCGAAAATAGAGTAGGTAAATTTGCTAAAATTTTAGACGTGGGTTGTGGGGCTGGACTTCTAGCCAATCCTTTAGCGTTGAAAGGGTATGATGTGACAGGAGTAGATCTTTCTAAAGAAAGCCTCCTCTGTGCAGGAGATCATGATGCTACTAAAAAAGTAAAATATCTCTATGGGAATGCTTTAGACTTACCCTTTGAAAATAGAAGTTTTGATGTCATTTTGCTAAT
>CAYPKB010000277.1:0-1925 GCA_964411185.1 uncultured bacterium | reverse complement strand
CAGGTAAAGTGTTAGAATTTTTGGGCTCTAGCCTTTTGTAAAAATATAGCTTCGGTTTGAGGAGCCTTACGAATTTAGGAAAGTTCATGTAACGTGGCAGCATCTGAGATTCATTTGGAATAGGCAGCCAATTATTGTGAAATTAAAGGCACAAACACAACCTCAGTTAGAGTTTCCATCCATTTTTTTCGAATTTTGAAATAATCGTTTAATTTCAAAAACCAGTAATTTTGATTGTTTAAGAGGATATGCTCTTATGAAACGGATAAGAAGATTTTCATCTGAATTATCTGATGATTGATTCGAAGCGTTTTCTTTACACTCTGAAGAGGCTTTTGATTCTAATTTCTCTATTTCTTTAAGCAAGTCTTTCTTTTTTAGGAGTGCTTTGGCTGCATCATCGAAATTTTCTCTTAAAACCTGAATCCATTGATAAAAGAGATGTTTAGATCTTTTCAGTTCATCACAAGAATCTATTTCAACGTGGTTATTGAGTGTCTCATAATCTTTATCTTGGGCTTTTGGACGTGAAGAATTGGCGTTCTGTTCAAGAACATGGAAGTGAGCAAGATATTGTCCGATATTTGGTATGAAATTCTTTTCTTCTAATAGCTTTTTGATTTGATCAATATCAAATTTCTTACTCAAAAAGAGTTGGTTTAGCTCATTTCTCCTCTTTAGGTGCTGCCTAATAGTTTTAGTTTGATTCCATCTACTAAGATTGGCTCCTAGCAGGATACAAGCATCGATAAAAGGAGGTATAGGGTCACCAGATCTGTCTCTCAATAGCCATCTTATAAGAGTGGATAAAGTACTATTGTCTGTTTCATCATATTCGACTAGATGTTCGATTTTTAATCTTTCATCCGGATCTGGGGCTAAAAACTCCTTGTAATAGAAAATAGTTGTGGTGAGTTTATTAGGTTTCGGTTTGTCCTGGCTTGAGGAAGAGATTAATCCTTTACCTTTGGTACTTGCAGAAGGAACGCTTACAGAATTGGAGGAAGAAGATCTTGGTTCAGCTGGAAGTGTAGCAGCTCCGCTTGCAACTATTAAAGAATAGTCCATACCAGATCTAAACTCGACAGTTTTTCCTCTTCTTATAAAACAACTAATATACAGTCTTGAGGTGTCTCCATGTTTTTTTATTGAGTTTTTCTTTCTTTCAGTAAGAATTTTTTGAACAGAATCAGGTGAGGAAGATTGAAACTTTTCATAAGCTTCCTTTTGAGCTCGTACCACGTCCATAATGCAGCCTATCAATTGATGATACTGAGTTACTTGATCTCTTGTAGGCATTCTGGTCTTACGGAGTAACGATAAAGAGGTTCCGTCATTTTGATCATCCAAGGAGAAATAAGGGGAGGAACGAACTTCAGTGCTAATGGAATAGTCTGGAAGATCTTTATAAGTAAATGAGCTACAAGATAGATAGTCAATTACGACTTCTGAAACCCGATTAGTTGGTTCATCATCGGGTTGTGCTTGATAAATATGTACATTACGAATAGCTACAACTTCCCTTAAATGGAGGGGTTTGGTCATATTTCGGGTATCAATTTGTATTGTTCCTGTGCTGTAGATTTCCTGAATATTCTTTTCTACCAGAGCTTTTCCTGATAAGACAATCACCTCTTTAAGTGAAACAACTGTACTGCCAAAAAAAAGGCTTGGGAGTCGTGTATTTTCAGGAGGTAAAATAGTAGCCTTGGAAGATACAGCAGCCATTTTTTTATTTCCTTGTTTGAAAGATTAGAAAAAAAATATTAAGGATTAGATAATTTTTTACAAAGAATATCCTAGGTGAATGGAGTTTTCATAAATTTTGGATCGATTGTGATGCAGGTTTTTTTGGATCTTAGCATTTAGCGGCTTTGTAGCCTAATTCCAAAACGATGAGATTTTCCAGAGATTTAGATCAAAAA
>CAYPKB010000276.1:1694-1927 GCA_964411185.1 uncultured bacterium | reverse complement strand
TTGAGACCATGCTAGATGTGGTAGAAGGTATGAACTTTGATAGAGGATATCTTTCTTCCTATTTTGTCACTAATCCGGAAACACTCGAGACTGAGTTTGAAGATGCCTATGTCCTCATCTCTGAAAAGAAAATCTCTTCTATGAAAGAGTTTCTCCCTATTCTCCAAGCAGTAGCGGAGACAGGGAAGCCCTTTCTGATTATAGCAGAAGATGTAGAAGGAGAGGCACTAGCT
>CAYPKB010000276.1:0-1684 GCA_964411185.1 uncultured bacterium | reverse complement strand
TACATTAGTAGTAAATAGATTACGAGCTGGATTGAAAGTTTGTGCCGTAAAAGCACCTGGTTTTGGTGATAGAAGAAAAGCCATGTTAGAAGATATTGCTATCTTAACTGGCGGTCAATATATCACGGAAGATCTAGGTACCAAATTAGAAAGCGTAACTATTGACATGCTAGGAAAAGTAAAAAAAGCAATCGTCAAAAAAGAAGATACTACGCTTGTCGGTGGTGCTGGATCCAAAGAAGAAATAGAAAAAAGAGTAGCTCAACTCAAAAAACAAATCGAGTCTACTACCTCTTCTTACGATAAGGAAAAACTACAAGAACGTCTGGCTAAACTAGCAGGCGGTGTTGGTGTTATCCATGTTGGAGCATCTACCGAAGTAGAGATGAAAGAGAAGAAAGACCGTGTAGATGATGCACTACAAGCTACCAAAGCAGCTGTTGCAGAAGGAATACTTCCTGGTGGTGGTTCTGCATTCATTCACTGTCTAGGTAAAATCAAAAAACACGCAGAGAGCTTGCAAGGCGACCAAAAAATTGGTGCAGAAATTATTGTTCGTGCCCTAACAGCTCCTTTGCGTCAGATTACTGAAAATGCAGGAAAAGAAGGATCGCTTATTATACAGAAAGTTTCTGAACTAAAAGCAGGCGAAGGATACGACGCTGCGACTGAGACTTTTGGTAATATGTTTGACCTTGGCATTGTTGATCCCACTAAAGTAGTACGATCAACGATTCAGTTTGCTGCATCCATCGCAGCCCTTCTGTTAACTACAGAGGCTCTTATCACTGATGAGAAAGAAGAAGATGAAAAATCTTCCTCTCCAGCGATGGCATACTAATCTTCTTTAAGGCACTCCTCTTCAAGGGGTGCCTCTCTTTTTCCAAATAATCGAAATAATGGTTTAGCTGCATCGGGAATTATCCTGCCTGGAGAAAAAAGATCTTTTATATATTTATCTAAGCCGGTCCTTCCGAAAATAGCTTGAATCAATTGTTCTGTGGGGAACCCTTCTTCACTACTGATATTAGTAAACTCTAAACGAGGAATTCTTTTGGTCTCTACTTTTCCTAACAGGCCGCCCAATCCCATTCCATGTATTTCAACCAGTAGGTCATTGATTACCAATTTACGTATGAGATAGCCCTTCCCCTTTTTTTTCTTCTCTTGTTTAGGCATATTTTTGGCTATTTCAGTCCAATTATTCACCGTTCCTAAAGGGTTGTAAAACTCAATAGATAGGAAAACATCATTCAAAGTAATCTGATCGACGGTAGAGGGAGATCCAAAAAGCTCTTTTATTGCATAATCAGCCCGAATTTTTTTACTAGCAAAGGCAGTTTTAGTCTTTGCACTTCTAGGATTGGCTACACGAAATCGTGTAATAGATGTATAGGAAGGGCGAATTTTCACACCCAACATGGAAACAGGTACCCCTAAACGGTTAGAGAGATAGGCACTCATAAGAGGCACTTTTAAGGCCCATAAAGTAATCAAAGCTCCTATGATAATAAGAAAAATAAAACCAACACTTCCTTTTTTTACCCATCCCATAGATTCACTCTCTTTTTTTCATAACTATCAATTTTCTTAATTATAGAGTAGATAAATCAAAAGGAATGAAACCATATCAATCAAGTTGTAAAACAAATGATTAAAAATATATAAGAGAAGTATTACATTA
>CAYPKB010000275.1:0-1929 GCA_964411185.1 uncultured bacterium | reverse complement strand
AAAACGAAGAAAATTACTTTGTAGTTTTCTTCGTTAATCATTTTCAAAAATAAGCCTCTCATAACCATAAATTTCATTTTTTTTTCAAAATTAAATTGCATAATACCTGAGGGATGTATAAAAATTCTTCAGCTATACAGGAGAACTGGACATGGATCTTTTTAAAACTTTCATTTTTAAAATTATTGGTCCAATGATTTGGCTTATATTCTTTGCTTATGTATTTGCGATCAGTAGTACAAAATTAGCAAAAGCATGGAAAACAAAAAATGTGAAACAAATATGGTTATATATTTGGATTATCATGGTTGGATTATATTTTTTATTTCATGGGGGAGGTAAATGAAAATAATTCGACGTTATTTCATATTGGTATTATTTTGGAGTGTACATTGTTCTGCAATCGATATAACTGATTTATTTCAAGCAATAGATAGAGAAGATTCTTCGGCTATTATCTGCTTTTTCGATCAAATTGATCTGATCACTGTAGAAGAAGGAAGGGAGTTGATTACGAATTTTTATGAATACTACGCAGATCGTTTCGGATCAGATATTTTTAATAATGGAGAATGTTTAAATAAATTAGATTATTTTATAGAAATCTATAATTCAATTTTGAGTAAACCTGGCTTTTTCTATGAAAAAAATATGATTCATAAAAACAATATGGGTTTTGATACTCTATTTTGCCAAAACAAGAAAATCAAAAAAGAAAAAGAAGTTCCCTCATCAATGATCCTAGGAGGTGTAGAAATTCTAGGAGGATCGCTTGTTTGGGTTTTACCTTTCCCTGGAGCTAAGCAGCTGGGAGGTATAATGATTGCTGATGGTGTACGTAGAACATTTGATGGATTAGAAGAAATAGACAAAGAAAATAAAAAAGAGCAATATCCATTCGATCATTCTTGAAACATGTTTTTGGAATGGCTTTTTGTTTCATAGAATAGGTCATGATACGAAAGTAATCTTAACGGGAGATCCCACTCAAATCGACAATCCCTATTTGGATAAAGATTCCAATGGATTAACCCTATACCGTTTCGAAATTCCGTAATCAGAGTATCTTTGGACATATAAGCTTAGACAAAACAGAGCGTTCGGAGCTAGCTAAAATAGCAGCCGATTTAATGTAAAAATAGTGTAAAGAAAATAGCTCCATACATAGAATGCTCCTCCTTATAAAAAACCTCAGGAGGAGCGTATGATTCCAAGAATTTCCTTAAATAAAGCTTTTTTTTCTGCCTTAACAACTAGGCCACAACGAACCACTCACCGATTTGAGCCTCTGCGATCTATTTTTCAGAAAAACACCCCCTCGGTAAGTTCCACCAGTTCTCTGAAACATTCTTCAATCCAATATCCCTTACTAAAAAAAGAGAGAGAATCACTCACACACCTTTTTCGGAAACAAAGAGAAGAAGAAAAGAGAGAATCTTCTTGGGGACAAAAATGGTTTCCAGCTGCTTTTCTCCTTCTTGCCTCTCCATTAATTATGAGCTGCCAGCAAACAGAAGGAACGAAGAGATCTGATTCTGTATTACTTTCTTCCCAAAGCGGACTTGCTTGGGTAAAAGAGTGCATAGAGAAGCATCCTGAAGTTGAATATTTGGCTGACAAAGATGTCCAAAAGACAGAAGATGGAAAGGAGGTAAAAGAAGGTTCTTATTCTCAAAGGCTCTATAATGGAGAACATTTTGTAGAATTTGAAAGAACGATTGTCTCGCTTGATTGCCTCAGGCTAATTATAGCAGGAGATGATCCGTCCTATGAAACTTTCGTTTCAGCCCAAAAAGAAAACAAGCTTAGCAGAGAGAGCTTCCAAGCTATGCATCTTCTTGCAAAAAAGATGATAGAAAACAACCCATTCTCTCTTTCTGAAGGAGAGGTATTGGAGCGACCGCGATGAACAGCACTCCTCCCATGTCG
>CAYPKB010000274.1:0-1941 GCA_964411185.1 uncultured bacterium | reverse complement strand
GTTATTCTTATACATCTCTCTACTGACCTTTTTTCCTTTCCTACTCATTATGAAGCAACCCGATTTAGGCTCTGCTCTTATTTTATACCCTATATTTCTGGTTATGTGTTACTTAGGCTCTATTCCCAAGCTCTATTTTCGCATACTTTCTTTTGGAGGAGTCACTCTTCTCTTATTTCTCTCTTTTATTTTTTCCGGTCTGATCTCTCACGAATCAGCAAAGCCCTTCTTTTTACAATTTTTAAAAGAGTATCAATATGAAAGGCTCAACCCAAATACTTACCATCAAAAAGCAAGCCAAGCAGCGATAGCCTTAGGCGGACTGCATGGAAGCGGATGGAGAAAAAGCTCTTTTTCTTCTGAGAAATGGCTTCCTGCAGGACACACAGATTCCGTTTTTGCTGCTTTTGGAGAAGAATTTGGAGCCTTCGGTCTCTATTTCCTCTTATTACTTTTTTTCTCTTTGATCTATCTGGGATACCGGATCAGTCTGCTTGCAAGGGATTTTTATGGACAAATGCTGGCTGCAGGACTGACCACTTTTCTAGCGATGCATATTCTTATGAATATTTTCATGATGTGTGGATTTCTACCTATATCGGGAGTTCCTTTGACTCTTCTTACCTATGGCGGGAATTCGATCTTGACGACAATGAGTGCTTTGGGGATCTTACAAAGTATATACGTAAGAAGGTTTATGTTCTGATGTCGACACATGCTTTTATTCTGACTCCCGGCAATTGGATGGGAGAGGGAAAGATCATCTTAAGTATGGTAGAAGAGTATCTACCCTTTCATACCACCTGGAAAGTAGAAGATAGAGATAACAGCGGACTCATCAGTTGTGTGCAAGATATCCAAATCCAAGGATTTTCAGAAATGATGAGCAATAATCTCCATTTTTCCCATTTTCTCGGGAATCAATTCCGCGTGGAAATGGACAATCCAAATGTAGGACATATTGTAGGTCATGGTGTTTTGGATGAGAAATATATAGCTTGGGAGTTCAGACAAAATGAACTTCATTTTGAAGGGTTCGAAAGTTATCGTCTTCAAGAGGATGGGAGCTATAAACTTCATGGAGAATATGTCTCTGCAGCAGATCAATTCCGTACTGTAATTGAAGGAGAGCTATGGCTAAAACCAGCAGATGGAGAAAAGCCGCCGCCACCTTCTCCCTGATCTTTCTCTACTCTTGCAGTATGGGAAACAAAGCGATAACAATGGACCAGTTCTATACGGTTCCCATTGGCTCCACTGTCCAAGAGATGGAAGAGACTGTGGGTAAACCCTACAGCAAAACCAAGCAAAGCGATAATAAATGGAAATATGTCTATGTAGAACGTTTTAATGTTGGGGGAAGAGTTCGCCAATCTAAACGTTTTATTTTCGTTGTAAAAGATGGAAGAGTAGTTGAGAAAAAATATGAGGCGGAGAGTACTCCGCCTTATCAAATTAATAGTTATGATCTACAAACGAGTCAGTATGATCAAACAACAAGCCAGAATGATCAGGAAGATTAGGCTCTAATTTTTACATCTACCCCAGCAGGAACAGCCAATACTTTGAGTTTGTCAATAGTATCAGGTGTTGGGCTCATAATATCTAAGAGTCGAATATGAGTTCTCATTTCAAACTGCTCTCTAGATTTTTTGTCTACATGGGGAGATCTTAGGACAGTATATAGCTCTCTTTTTGTAGGAATAGGTATAGGCCCTACGACTCTAGCACCTGTTCTTTTTGCTGTCTCTACTATATCTGCAGTAGATCTATCTAACAATCTTTGATCATATGCTTTCAATCGTATGCGTATTTTTTGTCTTTGTTGCTTAGCCATATTTATCCTTTCTTAAGTATTTCTTCCTGAATCTTCGCTGGGACTTTTTCGAATTCACCAGGCTGCATTGTATAGGTTCCTCTTCCGGAGGTAATGGAACGGAG
>CAYPKB010000273.1:0-1943 GCA_964411185.1 uncultured bacterium | reverse complement strand
ATGACAGCCAGTATTTCATATAAAGACAGACTCATTAGTTATCTCTACGGTGATGCCTATGCATCTTTGAAACCTAAAGAGGGAGAACCGGAAGAAAAGGCTCTCACCATTGCAGAAAAACTCAATGGTGCCTTTTCTAAGCAAGTATTCTACTTTCCTTGCTTGAACGGTCTTCATCATGTAGTAACTTACAGAGCATGTCTTCATTTAGCTAAGGCGGAAGATGAACGTATAAAGGCGCTTCGCTTTATACACAGAATAACAAAACAATATATTGCCAAAACAATGCAATCTAATTGGAAGCCCACATCGATCACTCTTTCGCTTAGAAGAAAAAAAGTAGAGCTCATTGGCTTTCGTCCCAAACCTTCTCAAAGGCTCCCATCTCCCACCTACAGAAAATTAGAAGAAGTTTTAACAGCAAACCATATCACAACGTTAGAATCCGCCTATCTTCTTAGAATAACGGCGCAAATCACAGATTTCATCTTTCCTTTCTTACAAAATCAATGTGAGAACTATTTTTCCAACTTCTCTCTACGATCTTCTGAAAATGAGAAAATTCAAATGAAGTTGGGTAAAATCCAATTGCAAAAGGATCATATTCTGGTTCAAGTGAACAAACATTTTGCCATCAACCACAGCTTCACGCATATACTGCTTTCTATACGGATGATTTACGATAGGATTTCTTCGAAAACTTCGCTGATACATGCGATCTATTTCAAAAGAGGAGGAAAAGTTTTACACAGGAAGGCAACCAATCTCACAAAGCCTACCTTCAGGACATCACTTTTCAAAGCCCTTTCGAAATCAGATTTCCAACATATTTTAGTGGCATTGAAAAGACAATTGAATCTTTTCAAACCTCCCTCCCTGAAGCCTCATCATGCTCATATCCGAGGATTGAAAAGGGACTGGAAAAAAAATCCCAATAATTACGATTTTCTGTCGAAAGCTACAAATGACCCACATCTAGAAGAGTTTCTATCTTCTTTACCAGAAGAAAAGAAAACACCTGTTGGAACTCTTCTCGGAAAAGCTCTCTTTCTCAAAGAAGAGTATGAAAGGATGGGCTATTATGTTTTCTTTCATGCGCAAAATGCAAAAAGAATGCTTTTAGCCATGACTATGAAAATGATAGAGAAAATTATCAATCCCAGAGATTTGAGTCTCAGAAAATTCTTTCGATTAGAGAGCATGCTCCCTAGCGAAGAGAGAAAAAGAGAGCTATTGGAAAAAATAAAAAGCCCTGATTTTGGAAAGAAAGGGGTAATGGATGACCATACTTATCGTACTGAGTTATTATCTGTAAGTCTTGGTTTGCATCATGGGGATGAAAATTGGGGATCGGTCCTCCATTATTTAATGGAGGGAGGAAGTGTTTTAGACCAAGAAAATGAAGAATGGCCATCTTTTAAGAAAACATTGGAATTGATTCTACAATCAGCGAAGATCAAAGAAGAGTTCCATCAGAAGATCATTTCCTCCTTTCAACCTCTTTTCGATAGTCTTTCTGACCAACCTTGTCACAATATCTATCTGATTGCCATGCCGCGGGAAGAGTTACAATCTAACTTAGATCAAACCTATTATACTTCCCATCCAAGAGGGAAAAAGTGCAGTTGCAGTGATGACCATCCACTCGATCATTTGCATAAAATACAACAGGCAAAAGATCCCCAAAGCCTGCAAGATCTAATGTGTACATGGAAAGATAAAGAGAACGGAAATACTAAAAAATTTGCACCTCAAGGAAGACTATTTGTAGACAGGCTCGGGGCAAAAACAGATGTTCATCTGATAACTCCCTTTCCGGAAGGAGAAAAATTCTCATTGAAAATGTTTTTGGCCAACATGCACCATGTTTTCGAAGAGGTTGGCCTTATTGCTCGCGGGTAAATATAAGAGCAAGCCATCCCTCTTTTTCTTTTCTATCCACT
>CAYPKB010000272.1:0-1951 GCA_964411185.1 uncultured bacterium | reverse complement strand
AACACATCAATGTAAATATTGTTTGTCTTATTGGCAAAATGACCCGAAATGAGGGATGTTTCGATAAGCTGTGTCATTGAAAATCCCGCTACCTCTTCATCTTCTCCAAAATGGACCACTTCAGTCTCACCAAAACGTTTCATTTCTATGAGATCACATAAATCTTTAACATATTCTTTGATGGCATCAGCAGAACGAATTAGATCAGGATCACAGTTTGAAATATCAATGCTTGTCAACATGCCCCAAGCTTCTATCTCGTCGTAGCTCTCATAGATCTCTTTTTGATCAATCCCTGTAAAATGTCTGGGATTAGCCATTCCTACAGTAGAGAGTAAAATAGGTAAAATCAATGCTAATATTTTCATTATCGCCTCATAATATGGTTTTCAATTGTAGTTGGTTGGAGATAGTCCAACAAAGTTTTTTCAAAAGATTCATAGGTACAATTATCTCCGCAGGTAAACAGGTCAACAAAACAGGAGTGTACCTCAGGATAGGTATGGATAGATGCGTGACTCTCCGACAAAAGAATGACCATGGTATAGCCATCACCGGGAAAAGTATGCTCAGAAATGTCCAATAGTGTAGCTCCACTTTTTTCAACTGCATGGATCATGGCCTCTCGAAGAGCCGGAATATCTACTAAGGAGCGATATTCACATCCCCTATAGCTTGCGGTATAATGTTTCCCTTTGAATTGGTGAACGCTTCCCAGAAGCGGCAGAAAAAAAAGCAGAAAACAAGATATATACTTTCTCAAAATACCCCCTATAAAAAGCAATCGAGTTTAGTACAGGTAGAAAGAGGTAAACAAGAATTTTCTTACTTTCCTATAAGTAAAATTTTTTCTTCTATTTCAAGGCTTAGAAGCTTTCAAAATATGAGTGGACATGATAAAATCTTTGCAAAAACTTTATAAATATGTCTATAGAGCCCCCTACTCCAGTCCCGGAACTTCTCTACCCCCCAGAAGAAGATATGCCCTATGCTATCCCTTCTGAAGAGATAGGGGATCTTTTAGAGACACTCCAATTGATGGGAAGCGCTCTTCAATATCTCTCTGGGCAAAAAAGCTTTGCATCTGCCCATGAAGCAAAAAGAATCATTCCACATAGAAAACAACCCACGCAAAAAGAAGAGGTAGTTACTCAATTCAGAGAACTTCTTCGTAATCTGGTACTCTCTCTTCAAAAAGAGACCCTTCCGACAGAAGCTAAGAGTGCAGAACAAGAGGCTCATAGCCATAACCAGAAAAACTCCTCAGGAAATAGGGAGTCATCTCTAGATGAGAACCTTCCTCCTAAAACAGCTTTATTATCACAGATTAAAGAGTCGCTTCGAGAGCTTGCCTCTGTAACTCTCAATGAAGAGACATTGTTGCTTACACGAATTGGAGATTTTTTTCAGGATACGCAAGCATTTTTACTCTCTCCTTCTATGAGAGAAAATATGGAGAAGACAACTCTTCTCGCTCTTTGTAAAGAGCTGGAAGAGGTGCATCTTGAAATCAAAAAAGTAGTAGAACATTTTCATCTTGCTCAACAGTCGCAAGAGAAAGAAAAACCCTTTTCTCTTCTACAACAACTAGTCATTAAGGCAGGTAAGTGGATAGAAAGATTCAATAATGCTTTTTCCTCTTCCAAAAAGGAGTTCTCTTCCGAGGAAAAGGATTCTCTTACAACGAGATCTTTTTCCAGAGGAAAAGCCCCTTCCACCTCCTCTCACAGGGAAGCGATGCAAGAACTTCGTTTTCTTGTGGCGGAAAAACTTTCGCAGACAGAAATGAAAGGAAATAGTTCCACTATCTCGTTTTCCTCCGTCACCACCCCATCAACTAAGCCTATCAACTCATATGTTGTGGCCCCCTACACCCCGAATAAAGAATGGGATGAGCGCAGAATCAAAAAGAAGAAGAAAAAAGATGAAAAAACAGATCATGAGTATGAGG
>CAYPKB010000271.1:0-1965 GCA_964411185.1 uncultured bacterium | reverse complement strand
TTGGTTAAAATTTTTTCTGGCAAATAAGAGCCAATACCAACAATTTTTGCTTTTTTCATGAGATGATTGTAAAAAATTCTATGTAACTTGGTGTAATTATACATCAAATTACGCAAAAAAGGGGATGAAAAAATTGGAAGATTCCCCTCTCCTGGGGAATTCAAAATAAATCTATATCTTGTTTTAAAGAGTAGATGGTGTATCTTTTTTTTATGGAATACCCTAAAGCGCTTAAAAAAATTATTGGACTACTAAAAAAATTTCCGGGAGTAGGAGGTAAATCTGCTGAAAGAATTGCTTTCCATATTTTGGAATGGCCCAAAGAACAACTCTCTGAATTAGCCTCTTCTCTTACCTCCATTCAACAAGAAGTTCTTTTTTGCAGCGAATGCGGTGCCATACAAGAAGAACAAGAGTGCGCTATCTGTTCTTCTAAAGAAAGAAATAAAAAAACGCTTTGCATTGTAGCCTCAGCAAGGGATCTCTATGCAATAGAGCAAACAAGACAATATTGGGGTATCTACCACGTACTAGGAGCTTTACTTTCTCCTTTAGAAGGAAAAGAAATTCCAATAACAAAGATTGAATCATTAAAAAGTCGAATAGAGAAATATGGAATAGAAGAGATCATTTTGGCTTTTGATTCTACAGTCGAAGGAGATGCAACCTCCCTTTTCTTGAAAAAAATTCTCTCCCCTTTCCCTGTAAAAGTATACAGACTTGCTTTTGGACTCCCGGTAGGCAGTAGTTTAGATTATACAGATGCTCATACATTAACTAGAGCGCTTGCAGGAAAACAAACCTTTTGAAGGAATAATAACTCCGCCTCTATAATGCACCTCTTGCGCAGGAGCTTAAAACATTTACAATTCCAGTTCGATCATATAGGATGCTTAGCATGAAGATAAAAAATGTGATTCTCATTCCTCTTCTCTCTTCTACCTTACTTTTCGGGGTAGAAAATTTTGAGGGTAAAAAAGTTTCCAGAATTGATATTCAATTTGAACGATATGACCCTAAACATGCTCCTGATCCATCAACTATTCTCAAAAAGCTGCAGACGCAAGAAGGTGAGAACTTTTCCCAACTAGAATTTGACGGAGACCTAAAACAACTTGCCGGTGATTTTGACCAAGTAGAACCTAATGTTTCCACAACCGATGGGGAAGTTGTCATCACTTTGAAGGTATGGCCTAAGCCTCTTATTCATCAAATCTATTGGGAAGGAAATCAGATCTTTTCTGACAGTAAATTGCAAAAAGAGTTGGGAGTAAAACCTAATTCCATTTTCAATAGAGCAGAATTCAATAAACAACTCACAAAATTGCAAGAATATCTGAATAAAAAAGGGTATTTCGAATCTCAACTCTCCTATCAAGTAGAACCTATACCTGGAACCAATCAAGTGGATATCTCCATTTCGATAAACGAAGGAAGAACAGGTAAGATTAAAAAAATCCTATTTGAAGGGATAAACTCATCTGAAAGAAAGGCACTTACGGAAAAAATGTATACGAAAAAGTATAACCTTTTTGTAAGCTGGCTTACCGGAAGTGGAATACTGCAAGAAGAGGCCTTGGAACAAGATAGGATGACTATTGTAAGCTATCTTCAAGACGAAGGATATGCTGATGCGAAAGTGGATGTAGCAGTATTAGATGATCCAGAAACAAACCGAGTCATTGTAAAAATCACAGCACACCGAGGTGAAAAATATTATTTCGGAAAGGTCAATATCAAAGGAAACACCCTCTTTTCCGATGCTGAGATCAAACAGAGAATCCTCACCCATGAAGATACCCATTATTCCGGAGAAAACCTCCGTTTGAGCATGGAAGCTATTAAAAACCTCTATGGTCGTTCCGGTTACATCGACACCAATGTGCAATTTGAAACAAGACTCCAAGAAAATTCTAGAGTGTTTGATATCGACTATTACATCATCGAAGGAGAACAATTCAAAAT
>CAYPKB010000270.1:0-1983 GCA_964411185.1 uncultured bacterium | reverse complement strand
TTTAGGAATTTCAGTAGGTCTTAATTTTTTACAAGAACATGAAAAATTCCAACCGAACGACCTCTTACGAATTATTCAAAGGTATCTCCCTGAGGTTAAAGAGGTAGAAAACTCTTTTTATGTTGATAGATTATCCGATAGCCCCATCCAAATTTTGTATTTGGAAATAGAAAAAGAAGATGGATCAGATTTTGTTCAAGAAGAAGTGAAATTATTACGAAGCACACTTCCAGATTGTTTAAAAGATAGTATACGCTCTCTGACTCATCCTGTTTTTATGCCAAGAAATGAAGAAGAAATGCTCCGGAATATAATGACGCTCTCTTCTCAATTGCGGTATGTAAGAGATCTTCCTCAAGTCATTATCAAATTTGATGAGCAAAAAGGTGACGAACTGGAATTTTCAGTCATTATTCTTCGCGTTATGGATGGTAAAAAAGTTTCCTGTAAAAAACTATTGGAAGTTTTGCCGAGTAGATGGAGAGCATATTTAGAATCTAGTAAAAAGATCGGTGTGTTACGAAGAAAATATACTAAAGAAGCTGCTATATTCCGGGTTTATCTTCCGCTTAAGGATTTTCTTCGATTCGATCAGACGATAGATCTTTTTCAAGCAAGAAAAGCTATGCTCTCTACATTGATTAAAGCTTATGGAGAAGTGCGTGATTATAATGGGGGAATCTTTCACAAAGAAACAGAAATTCTTCAAACATTGAAGCAATCATTAGTCAAATTAGAGCAAATGAATGATCTACTGATTGAAAAATTTTTTTATGCCATTAAACCAGCGTCGAGAAGATGTACTCTTCCTATTGAGCCATTGAAAACTTCTTTTTTGCTCTTTTTGCAATTATTGAAAAAAGAAAAAATGAGTGGGCATCCTCTAAATGAAGCTCTATTCAAAATGGATGGGAAATATGCCTTTGCTATTTTTTCTACCAAAGATGCCATCAAACAGATGAATATCAAGAAAGAAATGGACCAACTTTCCCTTTCGTCCCATGATAAGGTAACTATAGAATATGAACATTTTATAGGGTGTATTCTTCTTACGGAAGATAAGCATCTCCAAAAGCAGATATTAGAGCGCTTGGAAAAATCCTTCTATTTCTGATATTCTCTTATCTAAATGAAATCAAAATCAATTCAAATTGTTCCCTCACTTCTTTCTTCCGATTTCGGTCGTTTAGCAGATGAGGTTAAGCGAGTGGAAGAAGCCGGTGCCGATGCCTTGCACGTAGATATTATGGATGGGCATTTTGTACCTAATTTAACACTTGGTCCAAAAGCTGTGGAAGCAATCAACAAAGTTTCTGATATTTTTTTGGATGTGCACTTAATGATCTATCAGCCATTTGAATTTGTAGAGCGTTTTGTATCTGCAGGAGCTGATAGGATTACTTTTCATTTCGAAGCAACCGAAGATGTGGAAGATACAGTAAACTATATACATAAATGCAATGTGGAAGCAGGCCTTGCCTTTTGCCCTGAAACTTCTGTCTCAATGGTTGAACCCTTTTTAGGTCAATGTGATCTAATTCTGCTCATGACAGTCCATCCCGGTTTTGGAGGACAATCATTCATGCCTGATGTGCTGGAGAAAATAAGAATTACTAGTAACTGGGTTCGAGAGAGAAAGATAAAGAAAAACAGTCCCCAAAAAAAGGGAGAAGAATTTCTCATCCAGGTAGATGGTGGAATCAATGAAGAAACAGGAAAGCAGTGCGTAGACGCAGGAGCCAATGTTTTAGTTTCGGGAAGTCATCTTTTCAAACAACCTGATTTAGCAAAAGCGATCGCAAATCTACGAAATTGTGCCTCTGATTAAATCTAATTTTCTTTTTTCTTTATTTTTCTATAAGATTTAACCAATGAAGAAAGTTTTAGTCATCGGTGGAGGTACAGGAAATTTCGTTGTATTACGAGGCCTCAAAAAATATGATGTTGATCTTACTGCTATAGTTTCCATGGCTGATGATGGAG
>CAYPKB010000269.1:0-1993 GCA_964411185.1 uncultured bacterium | reverse complement strand
ATTCTCTCACAACTTGCCTCTTATGAAAAAAAAGAACTGTTTGCCTTTACACGAGAAGGTGACAGGGAGGGTCAAGCTTTTGCCCTGCACATGGGAGCCTCTTGGGCTGGAAGCTCCAAAGAGCCCCCTCCCCACCCAATGGATGCAGCGATTATTTTTGCCTCTGTCGGAGAGTTGGTACCAGAGGCTCTTTCTCATGTGAAAAAAGGAGGAAATGTGGTTTGTGCTGGGATTCATATGAGTGATATTCCCTCTTTCCCCTACTCTCATCTTTGGGGTGAGAGAAAGATTGAGTCTGTTGCCAATCTGACAAGAAAAGATGCAGAAGAGTTTCTACCTCTAGCTGCAAAAATTCCAATCAAAACACAGGTAACAACTTATCCTCTATCTCAAACCCAACAAGCCATTGATGCTTTGCACAATGGTACAATAGAAGGATCGGCCGTAATTGATATGAATCTGGAAAACTATAAGGAGAAAGCATGAAGAAAATATTGGTTATGGGAGCGGGCGGTACCTTAGGGAAGGC
Source organism: uncultured bacterium (assembly GCA_964411185.1). Taxonomy (GTDB): domain Bacteria; phylum Chlamydiota; class Chlamydiia; order Chlamydiales; family SM23-39; genus CAYPKB01. The sequence goes on along the minus strand of CAYPKB010000269.1, from coordinate 1,464 downwards.
TGTATCTCATCATTTGAGAAAGGAACATAAAATTCTTGAAGCAAGCCGAAGTGGGTCAGAATTTTCTTGTGATATGACCAACCAAGAATCTATAGAAAAGCTCTTTCAAAAAACTGGGCAAGTAGATGCCATTGCTATTACGGCAGGAAAAGTAGTTTTTGATTTCTTTGAAAATATGGATTTCGATGCCTATCACTTAGGAATCCATGAAAAATTGCTTGGACAGTTGAATATGGTATTAGTCGGGTCAGGTTATCTTGCAGATGGAGGTTCCTTTACTCTCATTTCAGGGATTCTTGCACACGACCCTATTCCCATGGGATCTTCTGCATCTATGGTAAACAGCGCAATAGAGGGCTTTGTTAAAGGAGTGGCTATTGAATTGCCAAAAAACCAAAGAATCAATGCTGTATCCCCCACTTTGGTAGAAGAGTCTGTGGATCAATATGGAGATTACTTCAAAGGATTTGATCCTGTGCCAGCCCAAAAAGTTGCTCTTGCTTACGAAAAAAGCATAATGGGCAAACAAACAGGGCAGATTTATTCTGTTGTTTATTAAGAATTCGAAGGATCATAGGCTGAAAAAAATTTACCTTTTGCAAATTCTAGAATTTTTTGGATGCAGATATTTATTTTGAAAACATCCTTTCAGACATATGACCCTCCCTTCTGTTGAAGGAGGGTCATATATTTTTTATTCTACAATAGGGCGTATGATTCCATCTTTTTTTCCTATAAAAAGCGGTTGCTCTATAGGGAATGGATTTTCCGATTTTACCAATCCAGCTAAGTAATTGAAATTAGGAATAAGACTCCCATCAACCTGAGATAGAACATCTGGCAAAATTTTAGAAGTTAGATGGAGAACTATTACCATTCTTTTTTGAGGTGTATCGCCAAATACTGGGTTTGCAAACGCATTACTCAAAAAAGCAGGCAAATAGGTAGGTGTTATGGGAAGAGAGTCTCTTTTTTTGAGTGACTCTATAAGATCTTTTTGACTGGTAGGACTTAAGATAGAAAAAGCTTCTTGCAACAATCTACCATTTTCTTCTCCGAATAGACGCATCATGGCACCCATGATAGTAAGTGCTCTATCTTCTTCTCTGTCCGGATCTAGACCTAAATCATTAGCTCTTGTAGTGAGAAGATGGTTATAAATTCTTCTCTCTTTTTCTTCGGCATCGAGATCTTGCGCATCTACAATTGAGAGAAGAGCTTCCTTAACACTGTTCAATGCAACATAGGTATTTTCTTTCATCACTAGAGAAGTACGACACACATGGCCTGCTGCTGCAGATACATCTGCAAGATGACAGATAAAATGAAAGGCAAATTTTCCAGGATTTTCTTCAAGAATTCTACTGCGAACCACATCCCCGAACATTGGAGAGGAGAAGCCCATGTACCACCATACACAGAGGGGAAACGAGATCGTCGTGACAGTCGCTATCGTTGCGGCAG
>CAYPKB010000268.1:0-1998 GCA_964411185.1 uncultured bacterium | reverse complement strand
TTAGCTATCTCCTGGGATGAGAGCATATTTTCTAAATATTCCTCCAATACAATATCTACTACCTCATAAGAAGGAAGAGCATCTTGGTCTGTTTGATTAGCTCTGAGTTCCGCTGAAGGAGCTTTTTCTATAATCCTTTCCGGAATACAATCACCAGATCTTCGATTGATCTCTCTTGCCAGCTTATAGACTTGAGTCTTTTTGACATCATTGATGACACCCAACCCTCCGCACATATCCCCATAAAGGGTAGTATATCCGACTGCCATCTCACTTTTGTTGCCGGTAGAGAGAAGAATGTGGCCTAATTTATTGGAAAAAGCCATCAAGATGAGTCCACGAATTCTGGCTTGGATATTTTCCTCTGTTTGATCAAAGGGTTTGGGGTAAAAATAGGGACTAAAAAGATCTAAAAAGGTTTGAAAGAGATGGTCGATCGGAACATCCTGCAATCTAATACCCAATCTTTCGGCTAGCTCTTTTGCATCTTCTAAACTGGCAAGAGAGGTAAATCTAGAAGGCATAGCTAAAGCGATCAAATTTTCACTTCCTAAAGCCTCTTTAGCAATAGCAGCTACCACTGCAGAATCTATTCCTCCGGAAAGACCTATAATAGCTTTGGTGAATCCTTGCTTCGAAAAATAATCTCTTACTCCCAGAACTAAAGCCTGGAAGAGATCAGAATATGGCTCATTGGGATATTGATGATTTTTTTTGGCGAAAGGATCGCACAGAAGAAAATCTTCTTCGAATCCTTTGGCTGATTCCATCAACTTTCCCTCTTCCGACATGACCATACTGTACCCATCGAAAACAAGATAATCGTTGGCTCCCACTTGGTTGCACCAAACAATAGGACAGCCCAAATCTTTGGCACAAGGAGCAAAAATCTCTACTCTCATATCATGTTTTTGGAAATAGTAAGGAGAAGCGGAGATATTGATTACCAGATCGGGCTTTTTTGGCATCAACTCTTCTACTGGATTCACTTTATATTCAGTATGAGTAAGCTTTCCCGCATGTTCCCACATATCTTCGCAAATAAGAACAGCGATTTTTTTTTTCTGAAAATGGAATATTTTTTGTTCCTTTCCCGATTCGAAATATCTCCTCTCATCAAAGACATCATAGGTGGGAAGCAGAGTTTTATCTTTATAGCCCAACAACTTTCCATCATGAATGACCGCTGCACTATTGTAAAAACGAACCTTTTTTGTCTCCGCTCTTCTCACAGTACCTACAATGACAAAAAGTCCTTGTGTAAAGGGTAATAAAGATTGTAGAGAAGCTTCTACTGATTCTACAAATCCGGGAGAAAAGAGAAGATCTTCAGGTGGATATCCGCAAAGAATCAATTCAGAAAAGCAGACAAGATCCGCTCCCTGCTCTTTAGCAAGAGTAAGTGAGCGGATGATTTTTTCTTTGTTTCCTCTAAGGTCACCAATGGTGGGATTTAGCTGGGCTAGGAAAATTTTCATTTACCTTGTACTATACAAAGTGCTAGCCCTTTTTTTCTACATCCCCATCATCTCCTTCGGGCTGCGAGACACTCCAAGCTCCTCCGAGTTCTGAAAAGCCTCTCTGTTCCCAAGGAGCATTCTCATCAGCTTCTTCTGCGCTATCAACAGAAATGTTCTCATAATCTCCATTCAATAGGCCTTCGTCGGTGGTGTGTCCATTTTGATTGCTGAAACGCATCTGAGGAAAAGCAGTAGAGTTTAGGATATTTTGCTCTCTTTGTTGTGCACCCCTTCTAGGAAAGGTTTGACCAAACCGATAGGTTCCTTTGAACATTCTACCGTGATCTGGGGAGAAATCGATAATCTCTTCACGAGCAATCATACGACTGAAAATATCTCCTGGATTTCCTTTCAACTTCTCCTCTATTTTTTCCAGTATTCTAGGGGCGGTAAACTCTTCATCGATCGAAAAATCACCCTCTGAATCATTAATGAAATGGTATCCCATAAGAGCTTGTCCTAACGCAGCCATTCTATA
>CAYPKB010000267.1:0-2004 GCA_964411185.1 uncultured bacterium | reverse complement strand
AAGAAGTGCTGCAGTAAATACATTGGCGCTGCTTTTCTTGCCTCGATTGTCCAAGGAAGATGCTTCAAAAATTCTCTATCCTCTTATTTACGATACACATCCCATAGTCTCTATCACTGCATGTTGGGCTGCTTTTTTGAAAGATCCTTCACAATCAGAAAAAAAGTTGAAAGATTGGATTTTTTGTGATCATGCGCAATATAGAAGATTAGCTTCCTCTGTCATTGCAAGAACTGGAGAAAAAGGAATAGAGCTTGCTTCCGATCTATTAGAAAGTACAAAAGATCCTTACGTCAAGGCTAATTTAGCAATGGGGCTGATTGGTCAAAGAAGAGAGGTTGTAAGAGCTTGTGATGTATTATTCGATTTTTTTATGAATGAGGATGAAAAATGGATGTGGGATAATTCTCAAAACCCTCTCTTTCCTTTCTTATCTCCCTCCTCTCTACGCTATACCGATCAAATTCCTAACTACCCTGAAGCAGTCGATCAAATGGTGCGACTAGAGGTGTTGTCTATGTTAGCCATGCTCGATGACAAAAGGGCAGAAGAAGCTACAAGAAAATATTTGCAAACAAGACATTGGGGAATTACGGGGGCAGCCTCTGCCTTATTAGTGCAGGAAGGCAATGAAGAGAGTTTGGATATTGTAAAAAGGTTACTCCAAGATAAAAATCCTTCTGTCCAGATTCAGGCTGCTTTAGTTTTATCTATTATCCAAAAAGATAGGAGCGCTCTAGAGATTTTACAAAATGCTTATTCCTCCTGTTCATATGAGAAAAAAGTCTATATTATAGAGGCATTGGGGCATATCGGAACGAAAAAAGAAATTCCTTTTTTACTATCAATTTTAGATGAACCCTTTCCGATACTCCGGACAATTGCTGCCTCATCAATCATCCAATGTATTAATAATTGATATAGTAAAACTCCCTTACTCTCCTAAGCAAAAGATGGAAATTATCGTCGAAAACCTCTATAACTATCAGCCATGAAATCAACAAATCTTATAGGAGCTACCTTTTTAGTAGCTGGAACATGTATTGGTGGAGGAATGTTAGCCCTCCCTGTAGATAGTGCTCCAGGAGGATTTTTACCGTCTCTTCTAAATATGATCATCTCATGGGCTTTTATGACTTTAACAGCTCTTTTACTTGTTGAGGCTAATCTGTGGATGGAAGAAGGAACTCACTATATGACAATGGCAAGCCGTTTGTTGGGCAAGCCCGGAAAATATTTGAGTCTTTTTCTATTTTTGTTGATCGGATATTTATCGATGGTTGCTTATACCACTGGAGGATCTCTTCTCATGCAAGGAATTTTTGTAGGGAATGGATTTCAATTTGAACATTTCTTATCGGCTCTTCTTTTTACCCTTTTTTTTGGAGCTCTATTTTTATTAGGGACTGCTGTATTAGGGAGAATCAATGCTCTTTTAGTCACGGGAATGATTGTCGCCTATTTTGGTCTCATAACTTTTGGGGTTGGGAAGATCAATCCACTCTTCTTATTGCGCTCAAATCTTGCAAAAATATTCCCCGCATTTCCCATTTTCTTAACAATTTTCAGCTTCCAAATGATCGTCCCAAGTTTAGTTCCCTATTTAGATAGAGATGCGAAAAGATTAAAAAAAGCAATCATCATGGGTACAAGTATACCCTTTGTAATTTACCTATTATGGCAACTCGTCATACTTGGTTCAGTTCCTTATTATGGGGAATTGGGTCTGCAACAAGCTCTGATTGAGGGAAAGGCTGCAACGGAGCCTTTTCGTAATGTAGTTAAGCAACCATATCTAATCTGGTTTGCTGATTTCTTTTCCTTTTTTGCTATTACCACATCATATCTAGGCATAGGTCTCAGCCTTTTTGATTTTCTAGCAGATTCCATGAAGCAGCCTAAGAAAGGGTGGAGAAAGATAATGATTGTCCTAATGATTGTTTCTCCTTCTCTTCTTTTTTCCATCTTATTTCCGAAAGCTTTTATTGTTCTGCTGGAGGTCAG
>CAYPKB010000266.1:0-2014 GCA_964411185.1 uncultured bacterium | reverse complement strand
CTAGAGAAATATTGAAATTCTAAACTACTTAATAAGCGAAAAAAACATTCCCCGTGTCCGTTCCACTATATTTGCTTATATAAGGCTAGAAAATATTGGCGTAATATATGAAAGAAGCCCTAAAATGGCTTATTTTTTAGAGGGGGTAAAAAGTTGCTTCAAAAATGTTAATTAAAGAGTTTAATTTAAACACCCTTTTTGTTAAGTTCTTTTAATTCTTCAAGGATCGAAAAGAGTGTTCTCTGAATTTTTTCTGATTCGTTTGTTTTGTTTTTTATATACTTATCTGTAATTCTTTCTTTAGCTAGAACAAGTATGTTGTAGGATAAGACTAGAGTGACTAGGCTTAACACTGCCACTTAACTAGTGTGAGCTTGTACTAGGACTCTTAATGGTGTATAGAGGCGAGTATCTTATGGAGTTGGAGGATGGTAGGTACCTCTTTTGAGGTATCTGGGGATAGGATTAAGATTCATGCACGCGCTAAGGAGAAGTCTTGATCCATTTCTTCTTTTTCGCAAAATCACTGAATTTTCTACCTAAAAACTTGTAGGATTTTATATCTCCTTTACCAGTTACTGAAGCGTTCTTTTTCTGAATAACCGCCATCTCTTTAGCTCTCTTAAAGACCTCTAGCTTTTTTTCGTAAAATAACCTGTGCTCAGGTTCTATTTCCTCTATCTCTTTCTCTAGTTTAGCAATTTTTTTGAGCCAACAGTCAACCTCGTCTTGCGCTCTAATGGTTATTCTGTCTTGCTGAGATTTTGAAGAGGTTTCTTCTATGAAGTCGTCCGGGTTAAACATGGATAAGGATTATTTTTACAATTTTATAAATTAGACGCTGATCATTTTTTCCCGTTTTTAAATGAGAACACCGTGATACTTACACCTAATGAGAGGGTTAGTATGCTAAAGATCAGAGGGTATCGGTAAGTAATTGTTCTTGTATCATAAGTAGGTGGTTTATAACCTGAATTAGTGTCTTGGTAGAAGGATAACTCGCCGGGGTTGTATCCGGGATCTATAACATATCTTTCAATGTTCTTCCATTCATATGAATAGAAAAAGAAGCCTAGTAATACAAGAAAAACACCGCAAAGAAATACCCCTTTTTTCATAAATAGATAATTGTTAAACTCAGATTATAAAACAATGTGTTCTTTGATCAAGCCTAAAGAAGAAAGCGAAAGTATCTCAAAATTTACCTCATTTCCCTTTCTATAGTATAATTGAATTTTATCCTCAAAGATTTTAGCACCTACATAATTCATTGACGAATCGATGACATTACAACTTACCTTCCCTTTTTCCCCTTTTTCAACCTCTTCAATAATTTTTTGAATACATGTTAAAGGGCTTAAAATGTTAGGTTTTCCACCTAATGAGTTCTCTTCATCCCACCAAAAATGGCAAAAACCTGAATCTTTTTCTACATCAAAATGTGAAATTTTCTGTTTAGGGTGTTTCTTATCTTCTGGAATTCGCATGTTCTCCGAGACCTATATTTATTCCTAAAAGACTCCTTAATATAATATTTTTCCATACAGATTTTTTATTCTCTTTAATTCATTTTCTCTTAGAAACTGTATAAATTCTTCAATACATGATTCATATCTATATGTTATAAATTCTTCTCTAGCTATTTCTTCTATAATGGGTATTGTTGGTATGGTACATGATATATACATGGAATAATCGTTCTCTTTTCTTGGTAACTGATATTCAAGTGTACTAGTTATAGGTTTATGAATATGTTTTGTTTTGGCAAGAATGTTCCTTAGAAAATAGCTTACTCCTTGAACTGTTTGTAAATCAACTCCATCAAAAAGATCTTTCTGATAGATGTCGTTGGGTAAGTGTTTCTCGATTTCCAGTTTTAGCTTTTCTCGGTCCCATAATTCTATAGGGGCATCCTCTGACTGTATGTAAGCTGGCTCAGTGAATCCACTAGATGTTACTAGTATCACTTTGTCTGCTTTTGGTCTATACATTGATCCTAAAGCTCTCTGTACTT
>CAYPKB010000265.1:0-2029 GCA_964411185.1 uncultured bacterium | reverse complement strand
CAGATAGCCCATAGAAAAAACAAGAAAAGCTTGCAAATAGGCAGTATCACTGCTAGGAAAAAAAATTTTACCCAGCAGACTTGCCATCAAAGCATAGATAACAAAATCGAAGTATTCTATGGCAGATCCGATGCTCGTGAAAAAGGCAATTCTTTTTTTCATGCTCTTTTTGTAAAGTTTTTGTTATTTTTTTGAAAAGCTTTTTCCATGATAGCATATCAGAAAAATATCGCAGACTGCTAAAAATCTTTGAAAGATGTTCAATAAAATTCTATAATTTCTCATTTTTCCAAAAATTCAGAGGTACATTTCATGTTCTATCGCCTGTTTATCATTTGTCTTTTTCCTATTTTTTTATTATCCCAATGCAAAAGCAATTCTGTAGAAGTGATAGCGCTTGCCGATCTTTTTGTAGATTATACCATCTTTGTAAATGATCAAGATCTTCAAGAACTCGGGTTATCTAAAGGAAGCTGGAATCCTCTTTCTGAAAAAGAATGGAATAGATCTCTTGCACGATTAGGCATTGCCCCATCCTATAGGGTAGGTGGGAGCGGTATGAATGTAATCAAAGCCTTGCATCAGTTACAACAAAAGTGTGCCTGCATTGGTAAAAAAGGAGATGATCCCCTAGGAAAAGAGGTAGAAGAAAAACTTCTTTCTATGGGTATTCTAACAGCCTTGCAGCCTGTCCCCTCTTCTACTTCGAAAGTTCTCTGTCTCATTACAGAAGATGGAGAACGTACCATGCTTACTCTTATCCAAGATTACGCGAGCCATCCAGGCTTTTTAGAACCCTTATTTTTTGAAAAGGCTAAATTGTTGCATATAGAGGGGTATCAGATTGTCAATTTTCCCTTCGTAGTAGAGGCTTGCAAGTTGGCAAAAAAATACAACCTTCTAATCTCTTTAGATTTAGGTAGTGCTAATCTTCTTTCGCAATATAGACAAGAGTTCCAAGAAATCTTAACTTCCTATGTAGACATCGTCTTTTGTAATGCTCAAGAAGCTAAGGCTTTTGTAAACCTCCCTCCAAAACTTGCAGCAATGGAGTTACAAAAATATTGTAAAATTGCCGTAGTGACCAATGGAAAAAAGGGGGGATGGATTGCTCATGGGAAGAGCTCAGACCCTTTTAGGGCTTTCGAGAGCCACCCTGTAGACACCACAGGAGCAGGTGATTTTTTCGCTGCAGGCTTTTTATACTCCTATTTACAAGGGTATTCCCCTAAAACATGTACCTTATCAGGGGCAAAATTGGCATCCTATGTAATCCAATACCAAGGTACTGACCTACCTCCTTTGGTTTGGACGCTTTCCGCCATGGAGATAGATGATCTTTTAACCCATTCTCTGGTACTTCGTTAGACTATGCCTGCACCAAACCTGGAAACAGATCGACTTGTTCTACGTCATTGGAAAGAAGAAGACCTCCTTTTTTTGCTTCAAACCAAGATCCGCAGGTGATGAAATATTTTCCAACTACTCTTTCTACAAAGGAAAGCAACTTATTGGCAAAAAGTTTAGAAAATGAGCTCGAATCACAAGAATGGGGTCTATGGGCTCTGGAACATAAAGAAAAAAAACGTTTTATGGGATTTGCTGGACTCCATCAGATCTCATTTGAAGCACCATTTAGTAACTCTCCAGAATTAGGCTACCGACTATCTAGGGAGTTTTGGAAACAAGGATTTGCTACAGAGGCAGGCAGAAAAATATTAGCCTATGCTTTTACTGTTGTGGAGATACCAAAAATTGTCTCATTTACCTTCATTCAAAATCTACCCTCAAGAAAGGTGATGGAAAGATTGGGAATGATCCATGATCCTTCAGACGATTTTTTCCATCCCAAACTACCCAAAGACCACCCGCTTCGACATCATGTTCTCTACAAGATCGATCGAAACCGTTATTTACATTCTATGTAAAATCAAATGACATCTTATTAAATAATGAAATTATTTGCCTCTATCATAAGAGACTTTCTCTGAATTAAATTTTTTAGTAGCATGTTGACCTCTTTCGAGGA
>CAYPKB010000264.1:0-2034 GCA_964411185.1 uncultured bacterium | reverse complement strand
GGAAGTTGACATTTCACCCAGGATCCCATTTTCGCAAACCATTTTGGAATACGGTAGGTTTTCCAATCTTTGCTCCAAAGAGACCGTCCTATGATATTTTGCATTCTTTGATAACTTAGTGTTTTGGGTTCACCGATCAAGAAAACCTCTTCCTGTGATAACTCTTCTCGCTTATGAACTGCTAATTCAATGAGATTTACAAGATCTTGCAAGAAAATAAAGGATGAGCCGTGATCAACATTTCCGGGAAATAGTTTGCTTTCGAGCTTTTTCTCATAGATCCTTGCAATTTGATGGCTAATAGGAATAGAACCGCAATGTTCATCATAGACACCTGCAATGCGCAGAATAACTATTTTTCTAATGGTTCCCTTTTTCTGATGTATAATCTCTTCTGCTTTCACTTTTGATTGAGGATAAGCCCATTTTGCTTCTATAGGGCTCTTTTCATTGATTTTTTTTCCAGGTTGAGATGGTGCATGGACAAGGATAGTACTGGAAAATATAAACTGCTCTACTTCAAAATCCTGCAGTGCTTCCAAAAGTCTTTCTGTACCCTCCACCGTAATGGTCTGGTATTTTTCTGAATCTTTATGCTCGAAGCTATAATAAGCTGCTAAGTGAATGACAGAAGCAATTTTATTTCCGTAAAAATTTTTGAGATGCATCAGAGCTTGATGAACACTTTCATCTGAAGAGAGATCGAGTGGAACTAACTCCTGATTGGGAGAGCTATCCATAGCTTGGAGCAAATCAAAACCAACGATTTGGAATTCTCCTCTTAGTTGATCTACCACTTTACTTCCTATTTTCCCACAACTGCCTGTAACAATGATGACTTTCTTTTCCAAGGCAATCTCTCCCTTTATTTCCTTATAAGAATAATAGGATTCCCATTCAACATCTGATCCTAGGCGCTAATAGGATGCCCTTTCGATCTCTTCTTTCTTTGTGGAAGAAATTCACTCTTCGTGTAAAGATATGAATAAAAATTCTTTTAGCCAATGGTTCGCCTCTTTTTACTTTTCGTTCTTCTCTTTTGCGTAAATGATGCAAAAGCGTTCCAAAGTCCAAGCCATCTTACTGTGAAAATCCCATGGCAAGAGACTCTTCTAGATAGTTATAAAAAGCTCATAAGTTTGTATGACGATTACCTCATGCATCCCGAACCATCTTCTTTATACTCTCTATCAGAGAAAATGCACAAAACCTTTATCTTTTTGTGTCATCATGAGAGGGAGATTCAGTGTGGAGGAGAAGCGAAAGGATGGACTGAGGCCGACATCCAAAGGATCTTTACTGAAATTGGAGAACTACAATTTGAAATCAGTAATTTTTTTCATCACCCTTCTCCGGAATCCTTTAATAGGTTTAGAAAGGGACTGCTACAAATCATCTCAGAAATCGATAGACTGCAATTCTAAGATAGAAAGAGTCTATCTATTAGCAGAAAATGAAAGAATCCCCCATTTCCGTTCTCAATTCAGAGCGGAAAATAACTTTTTCTTTTTCTAAAAAGTCAAATAAATGATGTTGTAAACATTTCAGAAGGTTTGTTCTTTTCTGCCTTGTGAAACCCTGGAAAAATTCATCTTCTAGTAGGGGTTCGATAAAGGTCGAGTCTAAAACAGCATTGGAAAATACAAAAGAACGAACAGCTGCTACTTCACTCTCTTCAAGAGCTCTTTTTTGAGAAAAATTCTCTGCTTTTACACTCAGCATTTTTCTCATTATTTTCTCATGGTGATCTACCATTTTCGGGAGAAGGCTCTTTTTGAAAATAGCCAATCTCTTTTCATCAGTCAGGAAATCTTTGAAAAATGGATATTTATCAATCAAAGTCTGAAACGATCTTTGCATTATTTTTTGTAACTCTTCTTTTTGTTCTCTACTCAACGATTTGAGATGAGCAGGATTACTTGTAGTAATTCCTCTTCCCTGTAAGGAGTTATGATGATCTAAATAAATCTCATCGATTTGAGGCTTTGTAGCCTAATTCCAAAACGATGAGATTTTCCAGAGATTTAGATCAAA
>CAYPKB010000263.1:1346-2036 GCA_964411185.1 uncultured bacterium | reverse complement strand
GTAGATAGTATCAAGAAGAGAGTCCAGATACATCAGATGTTCTAAAATTTCGCATGCTACAATGACATCGTAATGGTTCTCAGGAAAAGGCCATTCACGGTTGAGATCTACCCAGACGGTATCTATAGAGAGATTTTGCTGCGCTTTGGAAAGGGCTCTTCGGTCAATATCTACTCCCATCACCTGGTTTTCTTCTGAGTAGGCCTCTGTCAAGGTTCCATCTCTACATCCAAGATCGAGAATTTTTTTTCCTTTTCCTATCCAATTTTTGAGGTAGGGCTTTCTGCTACCATGACATACAAGATAGCCATACCTGTCACCTGTTGTATGGTGTTTTTGATAATGATTTTCTAACAGCTCTTTTTCGTGGTTCATCCTAGCTCTTCTTTGCTAGGAAACTATACGTAAAATTCTTCTGCTTTGACAAGGATTTCATAAAAGAAAAAGTAACCACCACTTTTTTTATCTCTCCCTCCGGAGTCATTTTAGAGTGGGTAGTAAAAGAGATCTCGTAGGGGATTTTTCTTACTCCCAAAGGAGCAAGGGAAAGTAGTGCTACCTCTTTTCTGTGAAAAGAGTCCAATTCATCCCAATAGATGGCATGATTGTAGAGCTCTTCTTGCAGTTGGTAGAACCTTTCGTGGGCAATTCGTTTTTCTTCGACGGCTAGCGATGCATGTAAAGCGCTTT
>CAYPKB010000263.1:0-1336 GCA_964411185.1 uncultured bacterium | reverse complement strand
ATGCTGTGGCAGAACTATCAATCCAGTAGAAAAGCGCTCCGGATAAAAGGGTAAATCCGATCAAGATTTCTAATAGAAGAAAGGAATGTTTTCTACACACTGGCAACTAACAGGGGTTCAAAAGAGAGATAATCACTAGCTGTCAAATGATAGTGGACTCCATTTTTTTCTCCGAACAATTTCTCTTGGGAGGAAAGTCCATGCAAATGCCCAAAGAGTACAATATCAATTCCATACTCTTCGAAAAGCAAAGAGGCTGCAGAATCTTTCATATCGGCTCCCAAAGGGGGATAATGGGTCATGGCAATTTTCAGTTTTGCATCCTCTGGCATTTGCCTCAGGCTCATTTCTAACCTGCCCAGTTCTCGCTCGTAGATTTTCTTTTTCAAATCTTCCTGAATTTTCTCTTCCTTTTCTTCGCCATTCTTTTTAGGCAGATCTTTGAAAAGTGTATGAAAATCAAATTCAGGGCTATCCCAAAGTCTGCTACCTCCGATGGCCACCCCTTCTACCATGATAGAGTTGTTTTGAATAATAGAAAGAGTAGGAGGTAAAAGGGCTTCTACCTTGGATTTGGAGCTCCACCAATAATCATGGTTTCCTTTGATCATAATTTTACTACCGGGCAGTTTCTCTATCCATAAAAGATCTTTTTTTGCCTCTTCCAATGTCATAGCCCAGCAGATATCTCCCGGCAACAAGACAAGATCTTGGCTATCGACCTTTTCCTTCCAATTTTTTTCTATCTTTTCTTGGTAATTTTTCCATCTATCTCCGAAAGCTTCCATGCTTTTTTCCGGAACAGAGATAGAAAGATGAAGATCTGCAATGGCCCAAATACGCATCTGTTAGAGAATATAATTATCAGGAATAATTGTATTGCTAGATACGATAATAATTCCATCTCGGATATAGATTCCCTCTCCATCGTAGTGGGTAAGGTTATCTTGGTTGATCAGCTTCACATCATTTCCAATCTGGACATGTTCATCTATAATCGCTTTTTCTATATGGCAGTTTTCTCCCACGCTGTAGGACTTGGGGAAGAAGTCCTTTTGGTGGACCGGACTTTTGGAAAGGGTCGATCCCATCAGGATACTATCTTTTATCACCGTTCCCTTTTTTATATGAGATCGAAGTCCAATGATACTCCTTTCGATTTGCTTTGCCTCTATAATGGAGCCTTCCGAGATGAGACTATTTACAATGATAGTGTTGAAGATTTGCGGCCCCGGTAGATGTCTTAGTTTGGAAAAAATAGGAAGGCATTCATTGTGCAAATTGAGGCAGGGTTTTTTTTCTAACAGAGAGAGATTGGCTTTATAAAAAGAAGAAA
>CAYPKB010000262.1:0-2048 GCA_964411185.1 uncultured bacterium | reverse complement strand
AATCCAGGAAGTTTTTTCTCAAGCCAATTAACAAAAAACAGGGCATAGACAAGACCATAAAATATCCCTATAGCGAAATGGACAATACCCCCTGCAATATAGGCACCTATCCCCGTTTTCCCCATATTCATCCCCAGCATCTTCATAATATCTATACCGAAAAATGCCATACTGATTGACATCACTATAGTGGCTACAATCGATGCAAAAATTGCTGAGCCAAAACGAAATTGTAATCTATACATTATCTTCCTCCCTATTCTCTTTCCATAGATAAAGAGTAGTAATTTTTAAAGAGAAAAAATAAATTTCTTTACAAAAGGAAATAAAAAGGATAGATCAAAAATTATGAAAGCACGTTTTTATATTGGCCTTATTATTTGCATTATAGGCATTGCAGCTATTGGTTATTCTATCCATGCTATGGGAAGGATACGACGGGCAAAAGGAGATGTGGAAGGGATCAAAAGCTTCCTGCCCGGCGAATCTAAAGATGTCGTGGGAGGCTTCTTGGACAAAGAAGCAAGCCAGTATGACGAAGAGGTTAGATATCTCTTTATCGGCGGAGTGGTTCTTGCTGCTGGCGGTGCAGTAATGGCCTTTTATTATAGAAAAAAGAGATAAGAACTCTATCTATCTCTTCCGATGTTTTATCTTGACCATGAAGAAATTCTCTCTGCTCCTATTGTTGCAAGCTTTCTCTCTTTACGGCTTTGTGGATCAAGATGGTGATAGTCAATTGTGGCTCACACTAAACTTCCAAGAAAGGATCAACAAGAATTATAAAGCCGGACTTATTTCAGAAATGCGCATTGGCGATGATATGTCGAGGCCCTTCTTTTTCTTTATGCAACCGCAGCTTTACATCCGTCCCCATGAATGGGTAGAAATAACTCCAGGTTACAGGCAGATTTTTTCTCGTTACTCCAGAAACAGAACTTCCTGGCTACCTACCTATAGTCCTATGTTAGATCTATCTTTTCTTTTTCCTGTACGCAGCGGGGAGCTGAGCCAAAGAAACCGGATTCAATATCTTATTCCATCTTCCGGTAAGAATAGGATGTTATACAGAAATAGAATTCGCTTCCTTTTCCCTTTAGAGCTCCCTTGGTTGAAAATCCGTCCCTATACCGATAATGAGATATTTTATCTGGAAGGAATTGGTTTATCTCAAAACAGATTTTCTGCAGGCATTCTTCCCTATTTTACAAAAAATCAAAGCGCAAGACTTTATTATATGCTTCGTCTCTTACGCATAAATAGAGATTGGAGAACTCACAATATTTTAGGTTTGGAATATTTCCTAACTTTTTAAGAAAGTGATAGATCTTCCCTTGCACTAAATTTTTCACTTTTTGATACTCCCCTCTGCTTTAGGAGATTTGTCCATGAAGAACTATTTCACTTTTTTTTTCTTATTAGGAATTATCTGTTCCATGACTGGTTGGAGTAAACTAGTAGATCTATCAAAAAAACATCCTTTATTCCTATTCGATATTCGATATGCAACAGAGAATAACTTCACCGGTAAAGTACTCTATGATTTACCTAAATGTTACTTACATGAAGAGGTAGCCAATGCCCTCTGCCGGGTGCAAGATGAGCTGACACATTACGGACTGAGATTAAAGATATTTGATGGATATCGACCTTTGTCAGTCCAACAAAAAATGTGGGATCTTGTACAAGATGGAAGGTATGTATCCAATCCTGCAGTAAATGCTGGTAGACACACCAGGGGAACTACTGTCGATCTAACACTCACTGACTTCGAAGGACAAGAAATCGCCATGCCCTCTGCTTTTGATGAATTTTCTGAAAGAGCTCACTGCGATTATCCTGGAGTATCTCGATCTGTCAGAAAAAATAGAAGCTTCCTTATTCGTATCATGAAAAAACATGGGTTTGAACCCCTTGCCACAGAATGGTGGCATTTTGATTACAAAGGGTGGAAAGATGATGCCAAATATCCTCCGATGGATATATCTTTTACAGAACTCGAAGACAAATTGAGCAGGCAGTCATGAAGATCTACCCAATGCTACTTT
>CAYPKB010000261.1:0-2053 GCA_964411185.1 uncultured bacterium | reverse complement strand
CCCCCAAGAAAGGCATTTCCTCTTCTGGCAAAATTTTAGCAATAATACCTTTATTCCCGTGACGACCAGCTAATTTATCCCCTACTGAAATTTTTCTTAAATAAGCAATTTCTACCTGGATTCTCTTTATAACGCCAGGGTCTAAAACATCCCCTTTTTCAGCTTCAAATACTTTTACTCTGATTACTTTACCCCGCTTTCCGTGAGGTAAAATTAAAGATGTATCTTTTATGTCCTGTGATTCTTCACCAAATATTTTTTTTAGCAACATTTCTTCTGGTGTCAGCTCTTCTTTTCCCTTCGGAGAAATTTTACCAACAAGGATATCCCCTTCTTCAACTTCGGCACCAACCCTAATAATGCCATCTGAATCAAGATTTCTTAATTTCTCTTCAGAAACATTGGGGATGTCATTTGTTGTAACTTCAGGCCCTAATTTTGTTTCTCTTGCGTCGCATATAAAATTTTCAATATGCAAAGAGGTAAAGAAATCTTTCTTTAAAGCTTTCTCTGAAATAATAAGAGCATCTTCATAGTTTGATCCGCGCCAAGGAATGAAAGCACAAAGTAAATTTTTTCCCAAAGAAACTTCGCCTCCGCTTATTGCTGCGCCATCACAAAGGACTTGTCCTTTTTTAACCTTATCTCCCTTGTTTATAATTGGTTTTTGATGTATCGCTGTATACTGATTTGATCTAACATAGTTTAAAAGAGAATATTCTTTCTCGCCATTTTTTGTTTTAAGAATAACATGAGAGGCATCTACTTCTTTTATTTTACCGTCATCTTCCGCAACAATTATCTGCCCGGAGTCTACCGCAACTTTATTTTCTATTCCAGTTGCGACCAATGGTGGTTCTGGATTCAAACAAGGAACAGCTTGCCTTTGCATGTTAGAACCCATAAGAGCTCTGTTTGCATCGTCGTGTTCTAAAAACGGAACCAATGAAGAAGCTGTTGATAAAATTTGCTGGGGAGAAACATCGATAAAATCAACTTTCTTTGCGTCAATAACACGAGGTTGTCCACTAGCTCTTGCCTCAACTAACTTGTCTGTAATTTTACCGTTTTTGTCCTGCCCAGTTGTCGCTGGAGCTATAACGTATTTTTCTTCTTCGTAAGCGTTAAGAAATCGTAATTCTCCTGTCACCTTGCCGTCCTTTACTTTAAAATAAGGTGTTTCAAGAAAACCAAGAGGATTTATTTTTGAAAACAAAGCAAGATGAGAAATAAGTCCTACATTTTGCCCTTCTGGAGTCTGAATCGGACAAATTCTTCCATAGTGGCTTGGCTGAACATCCCTTACATCAAATCTTGCCCTTTCCCTAGTAAGTCCGCCTGGTCCCATTGCTGACAACCTTCTTTTGTGTTCCAACTCAGCTAATGGATTTTGATTATCCATAAATTGGGAAAGCTGAGACAAGGTAAAGAATTCTTTTACCTGTGAGCTAAACGACCTTGTGTTTATAATGCTTCGCGGCTCTGCCTCTTCAATGTCAACTGTGGACATTCTATCCTTAATATTCCTTTCCATTCTTAACATTCCAACCCTTAGCCTTGACTCAAGAAGTTCTGCCATAGTTCTAATTCTTCTATTGCCCAAGTGGTCAATATTGTCTGGCTCTGCCTCTGGATTTTTATTAAGCTTTATTATTTCTTTGATTGTCAATACCAAATCTTCTTTGTCCAAAAGCAAATCCTTCTCTTCAATTTTCTTTTTGTTTTCAATCCCAAGTCTTTGTCTTGTTCTCCATCTACCAACTTCTGACAAGTCATATCTTTGGGAGTTAAAAAACACACTTCTTAAGTAGCTAGCTGCATTTTCTAATGTGGCAAGATCTCCTGGACGCAAATGACTATAAATTTCAACAATAGCCTCATCTTTGTTTTTTGTAAGATCTTTCTTTAGGGTTTCTTCAATGTAATCAACAGGTGCACCTGACAAGCTTTCCTCAAAAACATTTTTAATTTCATCTGTAGATTCAAGTCCGAAAAACCTCAAAAGCGTTGTTGCAGCAACTCTTCTTCTTCTGTCAATCTTTACCCAGATTAC
>CAYPKB010000260.1:0-2113 GCA_964411185.1 uncultured bacterium | reverse complement strand
TGAAAGATATTTTTATTTTGTCTACTATATCCCTGTAGGTCTTATCCTCGATTGGGAGATCAAAGATTGGTTTCATTGGCAATTTCATTTCCAGTGGAGACCTGATATTGATCCTACAGTAAAACAGAGAGGGATGTCTCGCGTACGCTTTGTTATGCATAAAAAAGAGAACCAATTCATGGTAGAAATGCCTTTTTCTTTCCGTCTGGGAGAAGAGAGACAATGGGATCTTTCTGCCGTTCCATTCTGGAGAATCACCAAACATGGCAGATCTCTCATTACAGGCAATGTAAGATATACTTTTTGGGGTCTTGCCTTTTTAGCGGGATATCATTTCTAAAAGCTGCATGAAAGCAAGAAAAGCAGCCTTTCTAGCCTCTCTCACTTGGGAAAAAAAACCAGTAGATAGAAAACTGGCCCAGTGGATAGCGAAAGAATCTCCCACAGGTCATGAAATAGCTCTAGCCAAAGAGATTGCTTTTGGCACTATCAAAAGATGGATCTCATTAGAATATCTTTTGCAAGATGCTCTGCCGAAAAGATATAGAGAAGCGGAAAAACTTCTCTTCTTGCAAGCAGGATATCAATACCTTTTCATGGATGGTATACCTTTTTATGCTTTGGTCTCAGAGACGGTAGATATTGCCAAAGAGAAATTTGGTAAGAGCAAAGGGAAACTTTTCAATGCCCTTTTGAGGAAACTTCCTGAGAGAGTAGGTTCATTAGAGGTTGTTCAGGAAAATCTCTCTCTTGTCTACTCTTATCCTGAATTTTTCGTGAACAAGATGCTCTTTCACTATGGAACGGAAAAAACGAAAGAGTTGTTAGAGACCATGAATAGATTTTATCCTCCCACTTTTAGAGTGAGAGAAGAGGTAGATTTTCCCATAGAGATTCTCTACAAAAACTATCTTACTGCTGCAAGGTCGTCTGAAAAAAAAAGATGGAATGCCCTACTCACCAATAAAAAGATCTATATACAGAATGTCACATTCATCTACCTGATGGACCAACTTTTTTCCCACCTGAAACAGCAGCCAAAAAAGATATTGGATCTTTGCGCTGCCCCAGGAGGCAAAACTTTGATCTTATCTGATCTCTATCCGGAGGCATCGATCTTAGCCAACGATGTAACAGAAGAAAAACAATCTCTGTTAGAGGAAAATAGAGAAAAATACAAAGCTTCCTTTTCTATCACTTCCCACCTCGCAGAAAAATATCCTACAGATCGAAAGTATGACCTGATTCTTCTAGATGCCCCTTGTTCAGGAAGCGGTGTATTGGGAAAAAGGGCTGAGGCAAGGTATAGGCTCACTCCCAAAAAGATCCAAGAGCAGGTTGCATTACAGAAAAAGATGGTCGAAAGAACTCTTTCTCTTATGAATGAAGGAGGCTCTTTATGGTATATGACCTGCTCTATACTCCCGGAAGAAAATGAAGAGATAGTAGCTTATGCAAAAAAAATAGGATTCAAAGAGGAAATATCTTTTTTACAGCTTCCCAACCAAGAAGGGTGGGATGGGGGATATGCCTCTTGGCTCTCTAAATAGAAATTTCTTAAGGTAGGATAAAAATAGAGATCGGTAATCACCGATCTCTATATTGATCTTTGATCTATTTTTCTACTCTGGAAAAATACTTCTCTTTTTCCCACTCTTTTAATTCTTTCAGTCCAGCTACAAGATTTCGAATCGTTTCCTCTTTTCGCCTTCTGCTCATCTCTTCAATCTTAGCTTGAACACGGGAGCTGGAGCTCTTCTTTTTGGCTAGGGCAAGAGTTCGGAGATCCCATTTTCCTTCCGTTTTTTCTAGCAGTAAGATAGCTGTCGAATCTTTTAGTTCGCCGAGTGAAGAAATGAAATCTACCGGTGAGCATTCAATGGGGTTTTTCTGCTTGGAGAGAAGATATTGAATCACATTATCCTGAGCAGAGTTACATGCCTGAGTAAAAGCCTGCCGGAAATTAGTTATATTCTCTCTTTTTTCTAGCTCTTGTATCAAGTCCACAAGGCCGTAGCGACCAGAAAAAAACAAGAGATTTTCTTTATAGAGAGGGTGATTTCCATGCTGGACTATCAATGATATTGCGGTCGCACGCTCTTGCTCTCTGAAC
>CAYPKB010000259.1:0-2118 GCA_964411185.1 uncultured bacterium | reverse complement strand
GCGTGGAAATTTTCATATTGGTGTAACAGACCAACAGATATTTCCCGAGATCAATCTAGATAAGGTAAAGAGAAACCAAGGAATGAATATTTCCTTTATTACTACCTCTTCAAAGGATGAAGAAGCAGTAGAGTTATTAAAAATGTTAGGATTCCCTTTTAAATAGGATCAGGAGAAAAAATGGACGTAATAGCCGATTTGTTAACGCGCATTAGAAACGGATTAATGGCAAGAAAGCGATTTGTTGACATTCCTACCAGCAAAATGAAAACCAAAATTGTAGAAATTCTTAAGGAACACGGTTTCGTCGAAAATTTTCTGGTAAGCGACCAAAAAAAGCTTATTCGTATCTATCTTCGATATAATAGATCACGAAGACCTGTAATTCATGAAGTGAAGAGGATTTCCAAACCAAGTTTGAGAAAATATGTAAAGCATCAACAAATTCCAAATATTAAAAATGGGTTAGGAATCACGATCCTGTCTACAACTCAAGGACTTTTGGACGGTGTAACAGCGAAAGAGAAAAAGCTCGGCGGTGAGCTAATTTGTTCAGTATGGTAAGAGGATATAGCTATGTCAAGACTTGCAAAAAGACCTATACCCATTCCTAGCGGAGTGGAAATATCAGTAGAAGATGAAGTGGTAACAGTAAAAGGGCCAAAAGGCCAGCTAAAACATAAGCTTACTTATGGAATTTCTATCGAGAAAAAAGATAATGTTATCATCTTGTTACGAGATGAAAAAATAGATAAAAAAGGAAACTTTCATGGTCTTCATTGGGCTATTGTAAGGAACATGGTCGAAGGATGTTCGAAAGGGTTTGAAAAGAAGCTTGAATTAGTAGGTGTAGGATACAGAGCTAATGTTCAAGGAAAAAAACTAGACCTACAAGTAGGACAATCCCACCCTTTACAAATGGATATTCCAGAAAGTTTATCTGTAGCAGTGGAAAAAGGTACGAAGATTTCAATTACTGGTGTTAGTAAACAAGAAGTTGGCCTTTTTGCAGCGTCAGTTCAGGCTAAGAATCCACCTGAACCATACAAAGGAAAAGGCATACGCTTTGAAAATCAGTATGTACGTAAGAAAGCAGGTAAGGCTGCTAAAGCAGGGAAGTAGGTAATTCATGGATAATAGAGTAGCTAAAACAAAAATATCTACAGAGCGACGTAAACATCGAATAAGAAAGAAAGTTCGAGGCTCCCAAGATCGCCCGAGATTATGCATCAATAAATCTAATAAACATTTATTTGTGCAACTTATCAATGACGAAGATCACAAAACTATACTCGGAATCGGAACCTTAGGAAAAGAACTAAAGGGATCAAAGCTTGCTAGAAAATCTAAGGATGCAGCGAAGCACCTAGGTGAACTTGTAGCAAAAAAAGCTAAAGAAAACCAAGTTGAGAAAGTTGTCTTCGATAGAGGAAGTTGTAAGTATCACGGAATTTTAGCTGTTTTTGCTGAAGCAGCAAGAGATGCCGGATTGAAATTTTAACATAGCAGAGAGAACATGGCTTACGAAGAAGATAAAGACGAATTCGAAGAAAAAGTTTTATATATTAACCGAAGCGCCAAAGTAGTAAGGGGTGGGAGAAAATTTAGATTTTCAGCTCTGATACTAGTTGGAAATGGACAAGGAAAAATAGGATATGGATTTGCTAAAGCAAATGAAGTGTCCGATGCCATTAAAAAAGCTTCTGAAGCTGCAAGAAAAAATGTGTTTGAATTTGAAATGAATGAAGGCACAATACCTCATGAAGTTCATACAGCCCAAGATGGAGTAAAGTTATTTATTAAGCCTGCTCCTACTGGTACGGGAATTGTTGCTGGATCAAAGGTCCGATCTGTATTGGAACTAGGTGGAGTTAGAGATGTAATCGCAAAAAACTTGGGTGGTAACAATCCCATTAACCAGGTTAGAGCAACATTCAAAGCGTTACAGCAACTCAAGAATAGAGATCAAACCTTGAAAGAACGAGGTAAGTAATGGAATTGCATAATTTACAAAATACACACAGGAAGTCAAGTAAGGTTCAACGAGTTGGTAGAGGTCCAGGCTCCAAAAGAGGAAAAACATCTTGTAGAGGGGAAAAAGGTGATGGATCTAGATCT
>CAYPKB010000258.1:0-2123 GCA_964411185.1 uncultured bacterium | reverse complement strand
TTCCTTATATAAAGGATAACACACATAAAAAATAACTTCCAATAAAGGATATATTAAGAAGAAATCATTGAAAATGAGTGGCTTAATGACCATCTAGTAGAAATCTTCTTCATAGAAATGAGCCTTATTATTCAGGTCTGTTGATAGCCTTCTAGCTAGAACTCTAAGTTCTTGTCTCCAACTCAAATTCAAAACTGGCAAAATACTCAAAGCTTTCAGCTTTTTCACAAGGATTAGGATAAGTACAAAAAAGGCCAACTTGTCTATTCACTAAAAAATCTTTTACTACTTTATAATTTTCGTTATCAAGAAATTGGTTCAGCGATTCTATCGTCTTACTTTGTTAGCCCAAACGAGCTGTATTGGGATCTTTGTAGATATTTTGTTCGATAGTAAAAGCTCAAGATTTTACTTTTGTTGATATATAGCTGCAATTCTGCCGTGATCAGTTAATATACTTTTCTATTAATAGAGAAAGATCGCCCGATTCTTCCAAGATATCTATCACAATGACAAAAAGAGAGGCAAAAATCACTGTCAAAAGGAGAGCTCTTTTAAAAAAGGAACGAAAATTGGGAAGTGTCCAGGCCATCAATGCAGGTAGAATCCCTAAAAGGATGGCTACAAATACAGCTCCATAATTTAAGGCTACTATGAATCCTTGGGGATAAAAAAGAACAAAAAGCAAAGGAGGGAAAAAGGTCAAAAAGATAGCTATCGTTCTTCCTCTGCTGTTTTTTTGTAAGCGTAGACCATCTCGTAAAAAGTGAGTTAGACTGATAGACACTCCTAAAAAGGAAGTAATAATAGCAAAGAAGGCAAGCGCTTGTGCTATTTTTCCTAATAGAGGATTTCCCAATTGTTGGAGAAAGGCTGCAATACCCTCTTTTTTCAACCATGCTGATGCAAGGCCTTGTTCTCCTGCAAGAGGAATTGAACCCAATAGAATATACTCCCAGAAAAGATAGACTAACAAAGGTAGAAGGCTTCCGATAGCTATCATCCATTGTAGTTTATTTTTATTGCGAGATAGATAGCTTGTAAGAGTAGGTATAATGATATGGAATCCGAATGAGGTAACTACAATAGGAAGTCCAAAGAGGACCGCTTTACTATCACTATGAAAGAGATATTCTTTTTGTACATAACTTGGTAGAAAAATGGCTAAGACACCATATGTGATGATCAAACCCAGCATAAAAATGCGGTTCAAAAAGTCGACAGAACGAGTACCTAAATAGACAAAGGTACCTAGAAATAGGAGAAAGGGAATAGGAACCAACAACCTAGGCAAAGTGATAGAAAAGAGGGATTCTATAAGATGAGCAAAGAGAGGAGCCCCTCCTGCTAGATAAGCAGAAGTCAAACAATATAAAAGAAGTAGATAGGCGCTCCAACTGATAATTTTTCCCATTTTTCCCAGTCTCTTTTCTGCCATGGAAATGATATCGGCATCCCCGCTTACAGACAGGTTCACCTCTAAAAAAAGAAAGGCCGTTACGAGCAAAAAAAGCCAGCAGCAAAATAACAAAATAGCACTGGGAAAAAAACCAGCAAAGGCAGTTGTAACAGGCAATGCCAACATCCCTCCACCAATAGCAGTTCCTGCAATGAGAAGCACTCCTCCAAAAAAATGGTTAAGACGCATATTGGATGGGTACTCCCACTAATTTGAAGAGCTCTTGTAGAATGACGAAAAGAGAAAAAAGAAAGACAATCGAAAGAGAAAGTTTTCCACCAAATACTTGGTATTCCCTTTCCGAAAAAGTTCTATAACGCTCTTTCCAGGCCATTAAAACTGGTAGAATTCCAAAAAGAAGAACGGCACATATTCCTCCAGCAAACCCTAAGGCAGTAAAAAAAAGACCGGGATAAAAGGTGCCAAATAGACAAGGCGGCCCTAAAGATACAAAAAGAAGCCAGGCCACATTTTTTCTCGTCACTTTGATTTTCAATCCATCTGCTAGAAAATGAGTAAGACTCAATCCTTGGGCCAAAAAAGAGGTAATGATAGCAAAGAAAGAGAAGAGTTGGGCGAAATAGGTAATCCCACTACTTCCTAATCGATTTTTTAATGCTTGCGCTGCCTCAATTTCTCCTAGATAACTTTGCAAAATTCCATT
>CAYPKB010000257.1:0-2133 GCA_964411185.1 uncultured bacterium | reverse complement strand
TGCCGGATTTTGGAACACCTTTCTCAGGAATGAAAGCGGATAGAAAGATAACTAAGGAGGTAATAGGTAAGTTTTGCAAAAATATCCCGTCTATGTCAGGTCACCATGAAACTGAGGCCTGAGCGAATATAGGGAAGCGGGATATGATAAGGGCACTTTGATTTTCAAGGTGCTCTTATTTTTTGAGGGTCTGTTGCCAGGGATACGAAGATATCGAGGAGCTCCCTGCCATTCAGTATAGCGGTTTGTGCTACACTCATTATGATAGCATGATTTCTGGCTCCTTTGTCCGATCTATTGCCGAAGGTGACATTTCTCATGATGACCGAAGCCCGCAATCCCCTTTCCGCCCTGTTATTTGTAGGTTCAACCTCCGGATGCTCAAGGAAGGTAAGCAATTCGTTGTTATGTTTGATGATTCTTTTCTTCAGTCTCTGGATATCCTCATTCTCCGATGGGTAGAGCAGGATGTCCGTTAGTTTTTCAGCAGTAATATCTTTAAACCGTCTTAATTCTTGCAATTCTTTGTCACTTTTCTTCCCGGCACGGTATCTGTTCCAGGCATCCAAAGCATCTTTCAGAGTGCTCTTTAAATGCTGGCAGAATAACGTTTCCTGGCTGCCCTCTGGGAACTCATTCGCCTCTTCTATCTTCTTGACCTCATCCAAAAGGTGGCAGATGCATTTTTGTTTCCCACGCGCCTCAATGCTATTGTAAGAAGAGTAGAAATCAGAGATAAGGAATCCGTCGTATTTCTCACCCAGAGTGTCTTTTACTATATCAGCTCCTCTTGATTTCTCTATTCGGTAAAATGCCATCTCTTTGTTTATGAAGTCCCACAGCTGCCGGTTTTCCCCGTTCACTCTCCAGCCTGTTTCATCAGCATGGACAGAAAATGATGAACGAAGATTATTCTTTATCTCATTGTAGAGGGGTTCTCCATTCTCTGCCATCTTGGTATCAAAGTCCAGAAGAGCAGGATGAGTAAGCTCCAGCCCGAAGACATACTTGAAGACATTCTCTGTCTTTCTGTAAGGTACTCCGATATAGCGGAAATAGCTCTTGCCTTTGGCCCGATCCTGCTTCGGGGTATTACTGCCGATGCATCTTTAGGATAGATTGTCTTCTTACACTTCGGGCAGTAGCCGTAATGGAAACGATAAGAGGTGTTTATTACTCCTATCTCAATGTCCTGGACAACGTGTTCTTGAAAAGACGGATAGACCCTAATATCCTGGCAGCTGCATCTATCACACTTATCCGGGCGGATGTCAACATATCTATCAATTCGCTCTGGCTTTTTTCTGCCTCCACCCTGATGCCCTTTTGGTGCTCCTCTTTCCTTGCCGGATGCATCATCTTCCTTCTTTAGGTTACGTTTGAACTGCTTCTGATTATCTTGCTTCAACTCTTCCTGGAGGGCTCCCTTTTCGTCTTTAAGGTTCTTTATCTCTTCCTGGAGCTGCCCTATTTTCTCTCTGGCTAACTCCACCGCTCTTTCCATCCTGTTTATTCTTTCTCTCAAGCAATCCCTCTCAGCAAGAATCTGATGGGGTGAGGCACCGCCAAGATAAGGACACCTCCTCCCTTCATTACATACCGGGATAGTTTCTGTCTCTGCAACACTCATTTCTTAAGCCTGATGATTTTTATGTTGATAGCAGAAATCTCCTCCATCGCCTTCCAAATCTTCTCATAATTATCTACCCATAGTTTTGCCTTCTCTTTGTCTTCCAGTGGGACATAGACGTGGTGAGCTCTACCGCCTTTACTATAGGAGACCCGATAGTATGGCCCGTGGCGGTGCTTTTTACCCCGATGGCACTTACAATTGGGATTTTTGCACTTTCCATACCACTTGATGAAGGTCCCCCGCATTACCTCCTTTATTGGTGGCAGGTCCTTAGCTATTGCCTTCTCCTTTTCCTTCAATCGCTGCAACCTGTTTGTCATTTCCTCCTCCTTTCTATGTCATAACTGTGATATAGGTTAACACACACAGTAAAACGTGTCAAGTCAAAAGTGAATTTTTCTTAATTTTTCTTGCCAGAGGGCAAAGAAACAAGATATCATCTTGGGTGGGAAGGGAGAATTGAAAACACCACGTAAGAGGAAATGTCGTGTTTGTAAGCG
>CAYPKB010000256.1:0-2145 GCA_964411185.1 uncultured bacterium | reverse complement strand
CAATTTGGTAATCCTTTAGAGGCGCTGGTATTGCATTTCCTTGCAGCCATTTCTCATGGGGTGGAAGAAAAACAGGTCGAGTCGATGATCGAGCAACTTACCCAATCTGCCAGATCTCGATTAGAAAAAGAAGGAATCCACATAACAGAAACATCTGAGGCTCGTTTTCTGAAAAAAATCACAGGAATGGATATCCTCTCTCTACAATCAAAAAGAAATCTACCCGCTGCTGTTAGAAATATCAATAGTAGCCTCTTATACCGTCTATTGATTGAATCGGAAAGTGGAGCCTTTTTTGCAACCTACTTCCGAAAACGTATCTCTTCTGGCCCCGAAACTTTTTGTTCTCAAATAGATACTATCTATGGCATGTCGGGAACTATCTGGAATGGTGATGGATACCCGGCAAAGATCTCAGGAGAAAATATCCATTGGGACAAAGGGTCCAGAGGGAAAATCATCCAGACCATCTTACATAGAAAAGATGATACTACAGTCTATTCTGCCGATCCTTCTGACATTGAAAAGGCACTAGAAGAAATCTATAAGCAAAAAAAGAAAGCTTTCGATGCAATATTTGACTCAGGAGCTCTTTTTAAAAGTTATAGCAATCTAGATGTGGCCAAAGCGATGCTTCGCTTTGCAGAAAAGAAGGGCTTAGCGAAAAATAAAGTGCTCTTCTTCCATAAAAGAGAAGGTGAGGTGGAAGCCAACCATTTTGCTCTTCTGTACAAGGAAAACAAAGACTATAAAATCACCTACCTCCCCGGCACCACAGCTGATGTTTTTGCCAATCATGGAATCAACATAGAAGAGTGTATGACCTTCTTAAGTGAGAGACATACAACGGGTGTAGACATTCCTTTTCACTCTACCAATGAAGCCATTGTCACTGTAGATGAAAATATACTACTTAGAACCTTGTTACAGACCATCATGAGAGAAAGAGAATATCTTACCTCTCAAAAAGCGGAATTTCTTTTATCAAAAGATTTGGCTGATAAGATTCCCCCTGGAGAAGATCCACTTCTTTTCGTCTTGAAACTGGCCTTAGTCAATCAAGCAGAACAAAAAGCAGACTCACTTCTACGTTTCTTCCAGCAGAAACTAGAAGAGGCTATCAAGTACCAATATCTACAAGCCATGCCTGAAGAAAAGCTGAAAGAATTGCAAAAGGGAAATATTCCTTTGATGAGGTTCCAAGTCTACCAAGAGTTCCTCTTCCCTCAGCTTAAGATCGACCTTGCCTCTCTTTTTCTAAGTGATGAGAGATCTGTATCTGCCATAGAAAAATTGACCTACATGAGAGATCGGCTACAAGAAAAATTCGATGAAAATCTTAAAGAAATCCGAAAGAACAAAAAGTTCAGTGAAGAGGATTATAAAGACTCCCATTTAGAAGAGGATAGTAAGATTATCTTTGATAAATTTGAGCAGATTTTACGTGAAGCAAAAAGGAAAAAAGATCTTTTTCCCACAGACCTCTCTTTAAAAACCTCTCCTCAAAAGGGGTTGATGGTTGAAAATGAAATCAACATTAGACTGGAACAAGAGCAGGAAGTAGAAGAAGAACAAGAAATAGAGATGCAGGAAGATCTACGACAAGAATTACAAGAATATTTGTGCTCTCACGGACTTCAAGACAGAAAGGAGGATATTTGGGACAAAGGTAGTATACGATTATTACTCCGGAAAATCTCCTCTGAAGATAATTCTATTTTGAGAAATGCAAATATCATTTCTCTTAAAAAACTCTTCCACTCTTGTGATATCCTAAAAGATAACGGGAATAGGAAATATGAACGGTTTGGGAAAGTTTTTTCCGATCAAATTTTTGTAACTCAAAATTTCCGTTTGGTAAAAAAGAAACTACTTCCTGTCTTTTTCTCTGGACAACGGCCCGCCAACCAAATTTTAGTCATACAAAGAGAAAGCGACTTCTTCTTCCTTCTTCTCTCTAAAAAGGAGAGTGCCTCTTTCCAAGAGGTATTGGCAGAAGAACATAAACAGGGTAAAGGGGGAAATATTTGGTTGATTTCAGCCAATGGCACCCCTTTCACAAAAAGCCCAGTTGCCTTTCCCATCGATCAAATAGCGGTGAGAAAAAAGCTTGCTAAGATCAATCTATTTACAGGCAATTTTTCA
>CAYPKB010000255.1:0-2146 GCA_964411185.1 uncultured bacterium | reverse complement strand
GTTGGAAAACCGAGGTGAAGGAGGAGAAAAAGCGTTAGAAGAGGCTTGGCTTGCCCTCAAAGAAGCAGCTAAAAGCCGTCCAGAACTCGGCACACTCCACACTACAGCCGAATTCCACAATCTACAATTTTATGTAGACCTGGATAGAAGCAAGACTAAAGCCTTAGGTATTCCTATTTCAGAAGTCTTTCAAACTTTGCAAACTCTCCTCGGCTCTGTCTATGTGAACAATTTCAATAAATTTGGGAGGATTTATCAGGTAATTTTGCAAGCAGAGCCCAAATATCGAGAAAGATTGAACAATATAGGAGAGATCTATGTGAAATCCTCTCATGATAAAATGGTACCTTTGAAATCTATTCTACAAATCACTCCTAGCAAAGGGTCCAATTTGATATCTCGCTTCAATGATTTTTCTGCCGTACAGATTTTTGGTTCTGCCTCTTCCGGATACACTACAGGAGATGCCATCAAGGCGTTGCAAGAGATTGCCAAGGAAAACCTGCCTGTGAATATGGTCTTTGGCTTTAGCGGACAAGCCTACCAAGAGATTCAAACAGGAGGATCTTCTCCTCTTATGTTATTAGGTGCCATAGTAGCCGTCTTTTTGATATTGGCTGCTTTATATGAAAATTGGTCTCTGCCTCTTGCTATCATATTAGCCATACCTTTTGGTGCACTGGGGGCTTTTATTGCTATACGTCTGGCCCATATGCCCAATGATATCTATTTTCAAATTGGTTTGATTACATTAGTTGCCCTTTCCGCCAAAAATGCTATTTTGATCGTAGAATTTGCAAGACGGAAAGAAAGAGAAGGGTTATCTTCTTACGAGGCTGCCATGCAAGCAGCCGGCCTTCGCTTCCGAGCTATTTTGATGACATCTCTTACCTTCATTTTAGGAGTCTCTCCTTTGGTTTTTTCCAGTGGAGCTGGCGCTGCAAGCAGACATTCTGTTGGAATGGGGGTATTAGGAGGCATGATTTCTGCCACCCTATTTACCATTTGCTTTGTTCCTTTATTTTTCTCTTTGTTATCTAGAAAAAAAAGATGAGATGTTTATTTGTTTTTTTCCTTTTTCTTTTGCAGGGATGCACATTATATCCGGAATTTGAACCGGAAATCTCCGATATGCCTTTGGAATGGCGTATTCCCACCCAAGAGATGAGAAATGATATTGGATGGTGGAACTCTTTAGGAGATCCCATCCTAACTCTACTCATCAAAGATGCTATGCAACACAACCAAGATTTGCTGGCTGCTATTGCAAGGGTGGAAGAATATGCGGCGAGATGGGAAATGGCCAAAAGCGAACTCTACCCTCAAATCAATATGAATGGAGATGCCAACCGACAAAAAATATCTTCTTCTAGAGATCCTATTCAAGAGGGAACGGCAGAAAAATTCAATGCCTTCGATTTGCAATTGAATGTCTCTTATCTTGTAGATATTTGGGGGAAAATCCGGAGTGAGAGCAAAGCAGCACAAGAAGAGCTTTTCTCCCAAATGGAGACCAAAAAATCGATTCTTTTGACAGTTATCACCTCGGTTGCCACACAGTACATCGTGTTAAGACAGTTCGATTTACAACATCAGATAGCCGTATCCACAGAAAAAAGCAGGGAAGAATCCTACTTTTTGGCCAAAACACGTTTCGACTTAGGTCTTACTTCTCAAATTGAAGTAGACCAAGCTCTATCTGAAATAGAGTCTGCCCAAGTGGAAGTAAAAAGATTAGAAAGATCGATCGCCATCACCGAAGACCTTCTCAGTTTTTTAGTAGGAAGACCCTCTTTTTCCATACCTAGAGGATGTATGATCGACCAGATGAAAACTCCACCCTCTCTCCCCTCTTACTTACCCTCAGAAGTGGTAGCTCAAAGACCTGATATCCTTGCGCAAGAGAGAAAGTTGTTAGCTGCCAATGCAAGGATAGGAGTGGCAAGAGCACGATTTTTCCCAGAATTTTCCCTGAGTGGAAATTTTGGAACGCAAAGCTCCAAGCTATCGAAATTCTTACGAGCCTCCTCTTTGATCTGGGGGGGAAAAAATGGGGGGTTACCCTGTGCGAAGACATCTGGAACACGGCCCAGTTCTCCGGCAAGCCCTATTATGCCCTGAACCCCGTAAAGGAACTCATGGGCCA
>CAYPKB010000254.1:0-2147 GCA_964411185.1 uncultured bacterium | reverse complement strand
AACCCGGCTCAATAACTACAGGAGCTGCCATTCCTGGAAAAAAGGGACGTCTTGTCATGGGCAGCAAAAAGACATCTTCAGGTGTCGGCATAGCAGGTTTTAACTCTTTTTTTGAAGAGACTACTTCCGGCGGTGCTGGCAGATGCTGTTCGTTATCTTTATTCTCGTGATTGTCAGGATGTTCTTGATCAGTCAATTGAAAACCTCTTTCTTAGACGATACCAAAGGGAAAAAACTTTATCAATATGGCATATAACGAGCAAGAGAACAAAGAAATCTCATCTATGCTATACTCCTTTTCCATGTTTTTACTCTTAATAGACACTTCTACCCCTTTTTTCTGCCTTTCTGCCTTTGTAAATGGAAGTAAGGTAAAAGAGCTTTACATAGATCAAGGAAGAGCCCACTGTGCCGTTTCCATTGTAGAAAAATTTTTGGAGGATTGCAATCAATCCCTAGAGGACCTTTCTGCTGTAGCCTTTGGTCTTGGCCCTGGTTCTTTTACTGGGATACGTCTAGCTGCTCTTTTTGCTGAAGCTCTTTTTTATACTCGCGGAATTCCTCTACTCTCTTTTTCCTCTCTTTCTTTATATCAACCTCAAACAAGCGGAACTTTCTATGTAGCAAGATATGCTTTTATGAAAGGCATCTATTTGCAAAAAGGAACCAAAAAAGATGAGGAGCTCTCATGGGAAGAACCTTCTCTTTTATCTACAGATCAAATAGCTAATCTACCCGAAGTCCCTTTCCTTACTCCTGATGCGGAGACCATGAAGAAAAAAATTCCTGAGATGGATTGGATAGAAACAAAGCCCAATTTGGACCTGGTCTACCCTCTTATTCAGAAAAAATTTGAAGCGAAGGATTTCCTAACCCCTCCTATTTCCCCCTACTATCTTAGAGAATTGTCTTGATCTTTTTATTCTAATTATATGAAACTTTTATCCATCTAAGATGTATTTTTTTATCTTTCTCTAGAAAGTACTAGACCAAACATCTTGTAACGCGTTAAACCAAGTTGAAAAAGCCAAGGAGTAAGAATGACTAGCGTAAAGGTCCGAATCGGAGAACCTATTGAAAAAGCCCTACGCGCATTAAAGAAAAAGCTTGATAAAGAAGGTGTCATGAAAACTGTGAAAAAAAACCGTTTCTATGACAAGCCCTCCGTGAAAAACCGCGCTAAGTCCAAAGCTGCGAAAAAACGAGTCAAAGCTCCTAGAAAAAGCTCTTAGAAACAAAATATTTAGCAATCCAGGTCTTCTTTTGCTAATAATTACTTTTCATGAAACAATGCATCTGCTATAGTGTGAGGTAGATATGACAGATTACTATAGCATTTTAGATATTCCAAAGACAGCTACTGCTGAAGAGATAAAAAAAGCTTACCGAAAAAAAGCTTTGAAATGCCACCCGGATAAAAATCCTGGTGACGCAGAAGCAGAAGCAACTTTCAAAAAGGTTTCTGAAGCCTATGAAGTTCTCTCTGACGAAAACAAAAGAAAAATCTACGACCAATATGGCGAAGAAGGATTAAAAGGTTTTGCTGCTGGCGGAAGTCCAGGTGGAGGCGCTCAAGGATTTTCTTCTATGGAAGAAGCTCTTCGAACCTTCATGGGAGCCTTTGGTGGCGGAGGCGGCTTTGGTGGAGATTCTATTTTTGAATCTTTCTTCGGTTCTCCTTTCGAGCAAGGTGGTATGGCTCCAAGAAAAGGGGCCAGCAGAAAAGTTGCCATCAAAATCTCGTTTGAAGAAGCAGCTATTGGAGTCAAAAAAGAGATTTTATTGAGCCGGTTTGTAACCTGTGATAGTTGCCACGGACAAGGAACGCGAGGTCCTTCCGGTATCAAAAGCTGCCCCACCTGCCAAGGAAAAGGCCAAGTCTTCCAAAGTCGCGGATTCTTCAGCATGTCTTCTACCTGTCCATCTTGTGGCGGGCAAGGACAAGTGATCACAGATCCATGTTCTTCTTGTCATGGCGAAGGAAAACAAAAAAAGACAAAAGAAAAAGTATCCATACAGATTCCTCCTGGAGTAGATAGCGGCATGAGACTCAAAATGGGTGGCTATGGAGATGCCGGTGAATTTGGTGGGCCTCCAGGTGACCTTTATGTCTATATCGATGTAGAACCGCATGAAGCTTTCAGAAG
>CAYPKB010000253.1:0-2151 GCA_964411185.1 uncultured bacterium | reverse complement strand
GATTATTCATCCTGCAAGAGGATTTCCATAACATAAGAGCACTCTTTCTATATTGCATGGGGATAGTTTTTTCTTCTTTTTTCTGATAGATTATCTGCTGGAGCTGTTGATAATTTTGAGAAATGCTGGAGAAAAGCAACAAGCTATATAACTCTTCTTTATCTTCCTGAGAAGCTCCAACAGAGTCAATCGCTTCTACTAAGCGCAAAAGGTCTCTTTCTGCTATTTTTTTGGGGAAATGGTTTTTCATGAGATGTGTATGCAAACAAGCTTTGAATTTCTCTACACTCATCAATCCTTCTTTGAGAAAAATCGAGAGATATCCGATTTTTCCATTTTCTACTGCTTTATTAATTAACTCTTCAATGGTCTCTTTATTTAGTAACCCCTTTGTAAAGGTAAGGATTTTTTCAAATATAGAAAAAGCAAGAGTGGATCTTTCCTGGTTGGCAAGAAATTTTCCTAAGAGGTTGTCATCCAAAAGAGAGTTCAACAAACTTTGTACATGAATATCATCGAAATCTGAGGGTTTCAATTTAGTAAAAAGACGATGTAGGTTGGCTATTTGTGTGAGATTCTGCAATAACATGATCATCATATGCAAAGTAAGCGATGTATCATGCACTTTTCTTAATAACGCAACTCTTTGTTCTAACAAATCCATTTGCTGTTTTTTTGCAGCTGTCCCTAAAAGATCCCACCCTAAAACTCTAACGGCTTTATTATGTTTTTTTTCTTTTGCGTAAAAATAGCTTTCTAGAAAGTCTTCATTTTGAATTTCTAGTCTAGAAAAATGAGCTTGAATCAGGTAGAGACTATCTTGTTTGTCCCTATCATGTTTAGAGAGATCTATCCATTTTTTGAAAATGTTGGATAGTTTTTCGGAATGAGCAGGATCTGAGTGTCCGGTTATTTTATCTATCGCTTTTTTTTCATTGATCAGACCTTTTTCATAGCTCGTAAAGATCTTCTCATACTCTGAATCTTTTATACCTCTGTTGGAAGGAAAACTCATAAAAATTACCTTTTTTATATTTTAAATAAATATTTTATTATATTTATTTATTAAAATAAACTAATTACTGTTATAAAAATAATTTTAATAAAAAACGTTCTTTCTTAACTATTAAATATAAAGGAACTAAGAAGATTGCGACCCTAGAGTTTTTCTGTTCTCCAAAGGAGAAGATTGCTACACTAAAGGTATGAAGGGCAAAATTTCTCTGGAAAAGGCAATGGATTTACTCTCCTTAGAGGATGATCTCTATTTTTCAGCTAAAGAAAAAGAAGGGCTCATATCCACTTCATCTATAGCAAAAAAAGTAGAAAAATTGGCTCCAGATGTAGAAATTCTTCCCCCTCGCAGAGAAAAAGAGGAAAGAGAAAAAGTGACTGAGTCTATCATAGTACTCTGTCATAATGAAAAAGATAGAACTTTCCTACGAAATTTGACTCAGGCCCTTATCAATCGATTCGGAAATGTACTTTTTTTATCTTTGGAAGAAAGTAAGAAAAAAGATCTCTCCTCTGCTCAAACCATCATTGCTTTTACTTCGCTCAAAGAGGAAAAAGCATGCAAAAATCGTCTAGCGGAAATACCACAAAAAAAAAGATATTCTTTCGATCAAAAACCGCTTATTTTGCTTCCTGATTTTTTTTACCGGAATGATCCTTTGCAAAAACAAAAGGTATGGCAACATCTATGTCAGACAATTCCAAATATGCTCACGTCGTCTTAGATAGCTTTTTGCATGAACCACTTGAGTATGAGATTCCCTCTCATATGGTAGATTCGATACATGTTGGCTCAAGAGTTCAGGTCCCCTTAAAAAATCAACTCAAAGAAGGATTCGTCTGGCAGATCTTAGCTACAAAAAAGTTCTCTCAGGTCAAACCTATTTATGCTCATCTATCAGATAGACTTTCTATTCCTCCTATTTTGATGCAGTTGGCATCCTTTCTCTCATCGTATTATCTAGCCCCTTTGTGGCATCTATGTAAATCTATTATGCCGCCATCGATTCGAAAAGAGAGAAATGAGAAAAAGAAAGTAGAGTTTTACCTGTTACAAACTAAAGAAAAGAGCTTACAAGAAGCTGCTCAACTCCAACTCAAATACCCTTCACAGGCAAAAATCATCGAACTTCTTTT
>CAYPKB010000252.1:0-2195 GCA_964411185.1 uncultured bacterium | reverse complement strand
AAGCCTCTTTTCTGAGTCTCTATTTTTTTTATTTTTCTTTTCCCACTCCAAATTAGGAGAAATAAATGAAATTAGAGAAAAAACAAACCTCCCTCACCCTGGGAGACAAAACTCTCACTTTTGAGACTGGAATGATTGCAAGACAAGCAAATGGAGCTGTAATGCTTCATTGCGGAGAAACAACTCTTTTCTCCACTGCTTGTGCCTCTGCTAAACCATTAGAAGATGTAGATTTTTTACCACTACGAGTCGATTACCAAGAGAAATTTTCTTCTGCTGGGAAAACTTTAGGTGGTTTTATCAAGAGAGAAGGGCGACCTACTGAAAGAGAAATTCTGGTTAGCAGATTAATAGACCGTCCTTTGCGTCCTATGTTCGAAGATGGATATTACCATGAGATTCAAGTCTTATCTTATGTATATTCGTATGACAATGTAAATAAGCCAGATGTATTAGGTATTTGTGCAGCTTCCGCAGCACTTACCATTTCTGACATTCCTCTAATCAAGCCCATTGGAGCTGTACGAGTAGGTATGGTTAACGGAAAGTTTGTAATCAACCCAAGTGAAGAAGAACTAGAAAAATCTGTTCTAGATCTTGTACTTGCAGGTACCCACGAAGCTATCCTAATGATTGAAGGCTATTGTGACTTTTTAACAGAGGAACAAGTAGTTGATGCTATTGCATTTGGCCATTCCGCCATTCAAAAGATTTGCGAAACGCTTACAGCCTGGAGAGATGAGATTGGAAAAGAAAAAAATAGAGGCACTCTAGCTCATATTCCAGAAGCTCTCATTCAAGAGATAAAAGAGGAATCTTACTCTGAGCTAGAAAAGGCTTTCCAAATATCTCATAAGCAGACGAGAGAAATGGAGATTGCAAATATCCAAACTTCTCTAGAAGAAAAGATCTTAGGAAAGGAAGATAAAAAATACTCTCAAAAAGATTTCAATAGAGCTTTCAAGTCTGTTACCTCCGCTATTATGAGAAAAATGGTAACTGAAACGAAAAAAAGAATTGATGGTAGAGGATTAGAAGAAGTTCGACCGTTGTATATGGAAAACGGCTTGCTTCCAAGAACGCATGGAAGTGCTCTATTTACAAGAGGAGAGACTCAATCTATCGCCGTTTGTACCTTAGGAAGTGAAGCCATGGGACAACGTTTTGAAACGTTGCATGGTGAGGGAATCCAACGATTCTATATGCAATATTTCTTCCCTCCATTCTCTGTCGGAGAAGTAGGTCGTATGGGCCCTCCTGGAAGAAGGGAAGTTGGCCATGGAAAATTGGCAGAAAGAGCTCTAATGGCAGCTCTTCCAACTCCAGAAGAGTTTCCTTATGTAGTAAGACTGGAGTCTAATATTACTGAATCTAATGGATCTTCCTCTATGGCTTCGGTTTGTGGTGGATGCTTAGCTATGATGGATGCAGGTATTCCCCTCAAAAGACCTGTAGCAGGTATTGCCATGGGACTGATTTTAGAAGGAAAAGAAGCTATCGTTCTTTCCGATATTTTAGGTGCAGAAGATGCCCTTGGTGATATGGATTTTAAGATTACTGGTGATGAAAATGGTATTACTGCCTTCCAAATGGATATTAAGGTAGAAGGAATTACCATCGAGATCATGAAGAAAGCCCTTCAACAAGCGCAAAGAGGTTACATCTCTATTTTGGAAAAAATGAAGGCTGTTCTTCCTGAAGCTAAAAAAGAGTTGTCTGCTTATGCTCCAAAAATCGTCACATTACAAATTAAACCGAGTAAAATTGGTGCAGTGATTGGACCCGGAGGAAAGCAAATCCGAGCTATTATTGAAGAGACTGGTGTTGATATCGATATAAACGACACGGGTAAGGTCTCTATCACCTCAATGGATGCAGGCGCTATCAAACGAGCTACAGAAATTGTAAAAGGCTTGACTGATGAAGTAGAGATCGGAAAGGTCTATAGAGGGAAAGTTACCTCCATAGCAAGGTTTGGTATTTTCATTGAAATCCTACCGGGAAAGGAAGGTCTTTGCCCCAAGCAAGAAATTTCCTACTCCAAAATAGATAATCTCAATGACCTGTATAAAGAAGGAGATGCTATTAATGTCAAAGTAATAGACATCAACGATAGAGGTCAAATCAGACTCAGCCATAAAGCGCTATTATCAGATATAGCAACTGTCTAAATGCAAAAGGCCTACTCCAAAGAG
>CAYPKB010000251.1:1002-2225 GCA_964411185.1 uncultured bacterium | reverse complement strand
TAGTCCAGCTTGAAAAGGAATTCCCTCAATCTCGAGTTTTTCTTTTTTCCAACTTTCAACAGGAAGAATTTGTTTTATATCAAAATAAAAACGCCAAGGGTAGATCACCTTAGCTTTTCTTCTCTCGTCTGGCCAGATAGGAGTATTTTGCTTGTTCTTTGACTCAATTTGCCCGTATCCAACAATCCCCTTAATTGGGCTAGTAACATAAAAAAGAACATAGTCTTCTTTTTTAAGCTTGTCCCATTGACTTTTTAAACTAGTGCTATCTCTTACGCCCCAAACACCCGTTGCTCCCTGGATAGCATAGTCCCAATTCTCCTCACTACCTACCAGCACCCACCAGTCTCTTTTGTTTGAATCACCTCTCATTTTTAAGGATAGAAAATTATAACTCTTTAAGAATTATCTCAATAATATACATGGAAGGATAGTGTAGACCCCATGTTAGAAATCTCTGCACTTCGGGTCTCCGGTGGAACATCAGGAATGTAAACCTCGAAATCTCGGGCCCAACCGGGACTAATTTCTTCATGTATTGTAAAACTCTTATAGCCCTCCTCAACAGCAATGCTAAGCTCAACATTCTTATGAGTGACGCCAGAACTATTGAGAATCTTACCCTTTATTTTCATCCCAGACAGATGGCTTTCTATACCTTCAACAGAAATAGAGAAATTATTATCAATTTTCTGAAAACTCTCATCTGTTAAGTCAATAGTCGCAGCCTCATACTTCCCCAAAACCATGTCAAGTCGCAAATCCTGAATTTCTTTCTCTAAGTTGTCTATTCTTGACTTGAGGAATGAATTTTCCGTTTTTAGAAGACTAAGGCTATCATCCAAACTATTTAATTTCTTATTCAAATTAATATAGGATAACAAGAGTAAAAGCACTATAATGCCACAAAGCAGCTTCGTAGATAATAGTTTTCTTAAGAGCTTCCTAATAGCTGTTTTATTATTTTTTTCTTTCACAAGCTTTTTCTTTTTCTCTTCGTCCATAGTTTTTTTGATTATTTTCTATTAATGAATTTTAGGGTGGAGGGGAAGGGAGAATAAAGTTAAATTTCATACAAACATCTTTAATTAGTCGTTCCGCACAACTTTATCAAAACAAGAAGATTATCGGAAAACTCCTATGAAAAAAGCTTTAATCGATCCGGGAATTTTTCTAATCTTTTTAAAAAATGAAGATATGCGTTCGATAAAAATTCCTTCTTT
>CAYPKB010000251.1:0-992 GCA_964411185.1 uncultured bacterium | reverse complement strand
TGATGCGCAGTACTTCTTTATATTTTTCCTTTGCTTGATTTTCTTCTCTTATATTGTCTTCCTTATTTCTAGCCACTCTCTGTTCTACCTCGGGCTCTTTGTCTTCTGATTCCACCTCTTCTCTTTCTATCTGATTTCTTTTCTTATCCTCTTCTTCCCCCTCCTCTTTTTCCGTTTTTTCCACCCCTTCTGTTTTTTCTGCCTCTTCCATTTCTCCTAGAATCTCCCCCGTTTCTTCTTTCTTATCTTCTCTGCTAGGATTACTATCCTCTTCTACTACCTCTACACAAATTAATCTAGAAGAATTCCATTCATAACCGCTATCGCATACACATTCGCCAGCAACCTCTGAAGAGTGAGGTGGACAATTAATAATTTCTACACACTTACTTCCTTCAGAATTCCATTCGTAACCGCTTTTACAGAAACAATCACCCCCTATCTCTAGAGAGTTGAGGGGACAGGTAATGGACTTAACACAATCGGTTTTAGTGCTATTGAAGTCATAACCTTCTTCACAGTAACAATACAGACTATCTCCATAAGAGTGGGTTCCGTACTGATTTTGGCAATTTTCGGTATATGTGACACATTCATCTCCGGTAAGTATATATCCTTTACGGCACTCGCACTCGTCTCCCAAACTGTTATATTTTGCATTAATCCCGTATTGGTTTCTACAGTATGTGTCTCCATCTATACAGCCATTTCCAGATGGGTTTAAAAAGTAGTCGTCTTCACAAACACAACTATCAGAAAGTAAATCATACTCAGCATGATAGCCGAAGTCATCTTCGCACTTATCGTCTCTGCTGATACATTGCTTATTGTAATCAAAGACATAACCATAATCGCATTCACACACATTTAAAGCAGAGCTGTAGCTTGAGTGTAGACCATGTTCATTTCTACAATAGGTATTGCCATATACACACTTCCCTCCGGAAATGATGTAACCGTAATCACATTCACAGTCATCACTTAAGCTATTA
>CAYPKB010000250.1:0-2228 GCA_964411185.1 uncultured bacterium | reverse complement strand
AAATAACTGCTAAAACTCAATCCTCTTTTTAAAGAAGAGTTACAAATCTTTTTAGGACACTCTGATTTTACCGAGCCTGGAAGGCTGGCCGATTTTGCTGTAGCCTTAACTACCGCTTCAAGAGAAGAGCTGCAAGATGTTTTAGAGACCTTTGATCTGCAGCAGCGAATAGACAAAGCATTGATCCTTCTCAAAAAAGAGTTGGACCTGACGCAGCTGCAAAGCACAATCAATCAGAAAATCGAAGCAACCATCAATAAGACCCAAAGAGAATTTTTTCTCAGAGAACAACTCAAAGCTATCAAAAAAGAGCTGGGCATGGAAAAAGATGACAAAACCATGGACAGCGAAAAGTTTGAGGAGAGATTAAAAGAGAGGATAGTGCCTGAAGAGGTGATGAAAGTCATCCAGGAAGAGATAGATAAACTAAATGTCCTAGAAGTCCAGTCAGCCGAATATGCAGTCTCTAGAAATTACCTCGATTGGCTCACCATTGTCCCTTGGGGAAAATTTAGCGAAGAATCTCATGATATCGAAGAAGCGGAAAAGATTCTCGAAGAAGATCACTATGGATTACAAGATATAAAAGAGAGAATCCTAGAGTTTATTGCTGTGGGGAAACTGACTGGGGGAGTGAAGGGCAGTATTATCTGTCTGGTGGGTCCTCCGGGAGTAGGAAAAACCAGTATTGGAAAGAGTGTGGCAAGAGCGCTCAACCGAAAGTTTTATCGCTTCTCAGTGGGCGGTATGCGCGATGAAGCAGAGATCAAAGGTCATAGAAGAACCTACATCGGAGCTATGCCAGGTAAAATGATTCAGGCCATTAAACAAGCGCAGACCATGAACCCTGTGATCATGATTGATGAGATAGATAAGATGGGTATGAGCTTCCAAGGAGATCCAGCCTCTGCGCTTTTAGAAGTTTTGGATCCAGAACAAAACAAAGATTTCTTAGATCATTATTTAGATGTTCCTTGTGATCTTTCGAATATTCTTTTCATGGTGACAGCCAATGTACTGGATACCATTCCAGAGCCTCTGAAAGATCGTATGGAAGTGCTCCGTCTTTCAGGCTATATACAAGCTGAAAAAGTAGAGATAGCCAAACAATATTTGATTCCTAGAAATCGTAAAAAAATGGGACTCAAGGCCTCTCAGATCACTTTTACCAAAGGTGCTCTTGGACAGCTTATCAATGGATATGCTAGAGAAGCAGGAGTTCGCTCCTTAGAGAATAATTTGAAGAAAATTCTTCGAAAAGTAGCTACTAAGGTGGCCAAAGAACAAAAAGAGGCAGAAGGCAAGAAAAAGAAAAAAGCTCCTTCCAAAATTTCCATTAGTGAAAAAAATCTGACAGATTATTTGGGAAAACCGATTTTTACCTCAGATCGATATTATGAACATACACCTGTCGGCGTATGTACAGGGCTTGCATGGACTTCGCTTGGAGGGGCCACTCTCTATGTGGAGGCTTCCAAATCCGATAGTGATAAAACGGTAATGCAGCTTACAGGCCAAGCAGGAGATGTGATGAAGGAGTCTGCTCAAATTGCTTGGAGCTACATTCATAGCAACTTCAAAAGATTCTCCAAGATGGAGACCTTCTTTAGTAATTCTAAAATACATATTCATATCCCTGAAGGAGCTACTCCAAAAGATGGGCCATCGGCTGGAGTCACCATGGTCACTGCTATTTTATCTCTGTTAAATGATATTCCTGTAGCAGATGATATAGGTATGACAGGAGAGATCACGCTAACCGGCAAGGTACTGCGCATCGGCGGGGTAAAAGAAAAAGTCATTGCGGCAAAACGTTCCAATTTAAAACATTTGATTTTTCCAGCTGGTAACAAACGAGATGTAGATGAATTGCCATCTTATCTTCTCAAGGGATTGAATATATATTTTGTAGATTACTATGAGGACATTGTCCCCATCGCATTCCCAGGACTAAAAGTAGATGAGAAACACGTGGGCACAAAAAAGCCTAGAAAAGTATATCGATCCAAAAGAGCTGGAAGATAGAGTAAGTAAGATCCGGAATGAAGGTCATACCATTGTAACGATCAATGGTTCTTTTGATCTGTTACATGCCGGACATTTAGAGATTTTATATCAGGCATCGTTACAGGGTGATATTTTATTGGTTGCGTTGAACAGCGATTCTTCTATCCAACGATACAAATCTCCCAAAAGACCTATTGTACCATTAGAAGAGCGCAGAAAAA
>CAYPKB010000249.1:0-2232 GCA_964411185.1 uncultured bacterium | reverse complement strand
CGTGACTGGAGTTCAGCGTGTGCTCTTCCGATCTTGGAGCGACCTACCAAGTTCCTGTAGAAATTCCCCAAGAAAGACGATCTGCTCTTGCCATGACTTGGATTGTAAAACATGCGAGAAGCAAAGTGGGAAAATCAATGATGGAAGGTTTGGTTATGGAGCTTTCTGACTGCTTCAATAATCAAGGTGCCACAATCAAGAAAAAAGATGATACGCACAGAATGGCAGAGGCAAATAAAGCTTTTGCTCACTTCAAATGGTAACCCTTAAGTAAGAGATTTCATGGAACAGAGACCCGAAACAGACCAGTTAGAAAATGTACGTAATATTGGCATCATGGCCCATATCGATGCCGGGAAGACAACCACTACAGAACGAATCCTATTTTATTGTAAAAGAGTCCACAAAATTGGAGAGGTCCATGAAGGGGCTGCTACCATGGACTTCATGGAGCAGGAAAAAGAGCGTGGGATCACTATCACCTCTGCATCAACAACTGTTTATTGGAAAGATTGTAAAATTAATATTATCGACACTCCAGGTCACGTTGACTTTACTGTAGAAGTAGAGAGATCATTACGTGTATTAGATGGAGCTGTTGCGGTATTCTGCGGAGTGGCAGGTGTTCAGCCTCAGTCTGAAACGGTTTGGAGACAAGCTAACTCTTATGGAGTACCTAGAATTGCATTTGTTAATAAAATGGACAGAACAGGTGCTGACTTTTTTGCAGCAGTAGACTCCATGAAAGAAAGACTACATGCTAATGCGGTTCCAGTACACTGCCCAATTGGAGAAGAGTCAGATTTCAAGGGAATGGTAGATCTTATTACCATGAAAGCATACCTCTTCCGCGACGAGACGATGGGAGCTGAATATGAGATCGAAGATATCCCTGGCCACTTAGTAGAAAGATGTCAAGAGCTTCGAAATAATCTTTTAGAAGAGTTGGCGACCATTGACGAAGAAAATGAAACTTTCATGACCAAGGTCCTAGAAGATCCAGCTTCTCTTACAGAAGATGAGATCCACGAAGTAATTAGAAAAGGAGTAATCGAAAATAAATTCACTCCGGTTCTCTGTGGTACAGCCTTTAAAAACAAAGGTGTACAACAGATTTTGGATGCTATCACAAGATGGATGCCCTCTCCGATTGATAGAGGACTCATTAAAGGAATGGATGTAGATTCTGGAGAAGAAATCACACTCGCTCCTAGCGATGAGAGTCCGCTTTCTGCTCTTGCTTTTAAAGTAGCAACAGATCCCTATGTTGGAAAACTCACATTCATCCGAGTCTATAGCGGGGTCCTGCGAAAAGGATCCACGATTATCAATGTTACTAAAGGACAAAAAGAGAGAGTTTCTAGACTCTTAGAGATGCATGCCAATCAAAGAAAAGATAGAGACTGCTTTTTTGCAGGTGATATTGCAGCTTGTATCGGTCTAAAACATACCACTACAGGAGATACTCTTTGTTCTGAAGAGAAACCTCTTCTACTAGAAAAGATGGAATTTCCTGAACCTGTCATATCTATGGCCATTGAACCTAAGTCTAAAGCTGACCGAGAAAAACTATCGATGGCTTTATCAGCTCTTTCCGATGAAGATCCTACTTTTAGAGTTTCATCTGATGAAGAGACAGGTCAAACTATCATATCTGGTATGGGAGAACTTCACCTAGATGTATTGAAAGATCGGATGCTCCGAGAGTTCAAAGTGGAAGCCAATGTGGGAAGACCACAAGTCTCCTACAGAGAAACGATTACCACTGGGACAAAGTCTGAAAACAAATTTGTTAAACAATCAGGTGGACGTGGACAATATGCACACGTTGTATTGGAAATTGAGCCCAATGAGCAAGGAAAAGGCAACGAGATCGTTAACAAGATTGTAGGGGGTGTCATTCCAAAAGAATATATACCTGCTGTAATCAAAGGAATTGAAGAAGGATTAACAACAGGTGCTCTAGCAGGCTTCCCATTGGTAGATGTAAAGATCAATATAGTATTCGGTTCTTATCACGATGTAGATTCTAGTGAGATTGCCTTTAAGATTTGTGCTTCTATGGCCTTGAAAGAAGGTGCTTTGAAGTGTAAGCCGATTATCCTAGAGCCAATCATGGATGTTGTCGTAGTAACTCCAGAAGAGTATATTGGTGATGTAATTGGAGATTTAAATAGACGAAGAGGAAAAATCTTAAGCCAAGAGCCAAAGAAGGGTGTAATCGATATTATT
>CAYPKB010000248.1:0-2238 GCA_964411185.1 uncultured bacterium | reverse complement strand
GAACCCAAAGTGGGAAGAAATGATGATTGTCCTTGCGGTAGCCAGAAAAAGTATAAGAAATGTTGCGGAATTCCCTCTTAACTTAGCTTTCTTAAGAACCGATATCCAAAGAAAAGCGATGGGAAGGAAAGCACAATGTAGACAAGCCAAAACCTTGTGCTCCAATTCAATGTGAGCGTCCCTCCCTGTCCAAAAATAAAGAGAAAAAAACCAAAGAGAAAGAGCCATACTCCTAGAGAGAGCAGAGCAACCGAAGGAAGAATCTGCTCTT
Organism: uncultured bacterium; assembly: GCA_964411185.1. Classification (GTDB taxonomy): domain Bacteria; phylum Chlamydiota; class Chlamydiia; order Chlamydiales; family SM23-39; genus CAYPKB01. Next base: position 1,967 of record CAYPKB010000248.1, on the reverse strand, counting down.
TTTTTTCTTCCGTTTTAGATCTTTCCTCTTCTACAGCTTCTTCTAGAAAAGTTTTGGGTTGATAAGGAGGAACAAAGGGATCTTCTTCCTGATGGGAATGAGCTTCTTCTACTCTTTCTTCCAAAAGGTCAGCTCCACAAAAAGGGCAAAAAATGACATCAAGATCGACTTCACCTTCACAGCTGTGGCATAACTTTTGATGTTTTTTTTGCTTCATTATTCCCCATGGTACCGATTTTCTCCTTTTTCCGAAATCGAAAGAAATGGATGCATGATTATTCTCTCTCAAGTATAATGCAACTGATGAAACGAGAGCGCTTTGATCTAGCAATAATAGGAGGCGGTCCTGGCGGCTATGTAGCTGCTATTCACGCAGCCCAAATGGGACAAAATACCGTCCTTATCGAAAAAAAAGATATGGGTGGCACCTGCTTGAATGTAGGATGCATCCCCACAAAAACTCTTCTCTCCGGATCCTCCCTCTTAAAAAAAATAAAACATGCCCAAGAATTTGGTATCCATATCGAAAATCTCACTCTCGACTACAAAGTGATGAAAGAGAGAAAAGACAAGGTGGTCTCAGGAATAAGAAATTCTTTGACCGGACTACTAAAGAGCAACAAAATTACCCTCAAAGATGGGTTTGCCTCCTTTGAAAATCCCCACTTGCTGAAAATAGAAGGAGAAGAGAGTTCTCTCATAGAGGCAGATAAGATAATCATAGCTACAGGATCTTCCCCTGTAGATGTGGATGCTTTTCCCTGTGATCATAAAAGGATTTTAAATTCCTCTTCCATGCTAGAGATAGAAAAGCTACCCAAAACCCTTGCCATCGTGGGAGGAGGATATATCGGATGTGAATTTGCCTCCCTTTTTGCAGAAATGGGAGTAAAAGTTACCATTCTAGAAGCCCTTCATTCCATCATTCCACTTTTAGGAGAATCTGTATCTTCTGCCTTGACCAAAGCATTCAAAGAGCAAGAAATTGAAATGCGGACCAACATTTTTGTGAAATCTATCGTGAATAACGGAGAGGATGTCACAGTCACCATCAGCGGCGGGGAGACAAAAAATTATGATATGGCTCTCATCTCCATCGGAAGAATTCCCTACACTCAAGGTCTCAACCTGAAAAATGCAGGAGTCTATGTAGATGAAAAGGGATGGATCCCTGTAGATGAAAAGATGCAGACCAATGTCAAAGGTATCTATGCTATAGGCGATGTGACAGGGAAATGGTTACTGGCACACGTTGCCTCCCACCAAGGAATTGTGGCAGCCAAAAATGTCTGCGGACTGGAGAGTGTTATGCATTATCATGCGGTTCCGGCAGTAGTATTTACTACACCTGAAATCTCCACGGTAGGTTACACCTTGGATGAAGCGTTAAAAGAAGGGTTTGATGCCACAGTTGGTTATTTCCCTTTCAATGTGCTAGGAAAATCAATTGCCTCTAATGAGACCGAAGGATTTGTACAAATAGTCTCAGAGAAAAAAAACAACAGAATACTCGGAGCACAGGTAGTGGGTCATGATGCCTCTACCCTGATTGCTGAGATTACCCTTGCTATTCAAAATGAACTGACTCTTGATTGTGTAATGGACACCATACATGCTCATCCAACAGTGGCTGAAGCTTGGCTAGAGGCTGCTCTTATAGCGAATGAAACTCCGATACATTTTCCCCCAAAGAGGAAAAAATGAACAAGTTGCCCATCCTATCACAAGAAGAGCAGGAAGAGACAAGAGGGAGATTTCCCAAATGGCTCCATCGTACTATACCCAAAGGCAAAGCCTCCTTTCAGACAGATACCATCTTAAGAAAATATCGTCTCAATACTGTTTGCGAAGAGGCAAAATGTCCCAACCGGGCTGAATGCTACTCCAAACAGACAGCCACCTTTCTCGCCATGGGGAAAGAGTGCACAAGAGCTTGAGGCTTTTGTGATATAGATTTTTCCAAAGCA
>CAYPKB010000247.1:0-2241 GCA_964411185.1 uncultured bacterium | reverse complement strand
TTTTCATCCTTTTCGCCCCCCATAGCTAAAAGGAAGCGTACAAACTGCTCATTGGTAACAGGATGAGTGTCCATGGCAAAACTTGCTAGATCAATTTGGTGACAGGGCATTTCATCTCTGGCTCCTTGCCTGCTTCCACGAGAATATCTACCGCCAGGTATTACCACCATTTCTGTCAGTATGGGTTCCACCTCTTTGATTTCCACTTTTGCAGGCTGATAGCGAGAAACAGTAGTCTCTTTATGAAAAATAGCAGCAGGATCAGGATCATATTGTGGCCTTTTGATCTCTCCTGGTTTAATCATAGGTTTTAAAGGCTCATCAGGGGGAACAAAAAATTGGTTTACCTCTTTAGGGAACGCAAAAGACATTTGCATAGCAGCGTCTACTTTTGACTCCATATCCTTAAGAGCATATAACTGAGGCTTATCCTTAGAATGGAGATAATCATCCATAGCATGGACCAAATAGGCAGGTCTTTGCTCAGGATTTTTTTGTAGAAGATGAAAAAGCAGAAGGTCCCAATTCAAAGTGAAGTCTTGTCCCAAAGAAGAGGGTAAAGGAAAACATCCTTCTGGGAAAGTTCTCATAAAAAGGAAATAGATCAATACACCAAAAGCATAGACATCCGTTTTAGCATCGATGGTAGCTAATGCTTTTTGTTCGGGAGCAAGAAAGTGTATGTTCCTTAGATAGGAACGTAACTCTGTTATTTTTCTTTCTGGAAGATCTTCTTCGATACCCTCATGAATGACTTTATCGAAATTTTTTGCTGTCTTCTCTTCATAAAAAGGTGAGTCAATAAATTGAGAAATAGCAAAATCTGAAAGATAAACCCGTATTTTATTATCTTTCTTTTTGATTAGAACATTACTGAGTTTCAAAGCTCCATGCATAAGGTATCCATCTTCCAATGCAAGCTGATGGGCATAATCCAAAGCTGAGGCTATCTGTCTTGCGATGGTTTCCATTTCCATTTCTGTAATGCTTTTTCCTTTGAAAGCAAGATATCTCTCGAGATTCATTGTCTCTTTAGAGCTATCGACAATAGGATCCATCACTAAGAAATAGTTGCCATCCACTTCGGAGATATTGTGAATTTTAACTATGGAGGGATGGTCTAAAGAAGAGATTCGATATACTTCTTTTTCAAAACGTTTGAAGAAGAAAGGATCATCCATTAACTCTTTGTCTAAGAGTTTCAAAGCGAACTCTTTCTTCAAAAAGCGATGTTCAGCTAGAAAGACCTTTCCTGTGATTCCAGCCCCCAACTCTTTGATCAGAGTAAAATCTCCCACTGCCTCCATACGCATCCTTCGTTCCTACTCATCTTGCCCGATTGATTTGTTTTTCATCAATCGATCTTTCTTATTCAACAAATTGATAGCTTTTCTCTTTTTTCTTCTGAAATAGATTCCTAACGAGAATAAAACCTAAAAGGAAAAAGATAAGAGAAAATATAAATTGACGATTCTCTAATTGAGGAGGAGCAGAAGCAAAGGGAGCATGAATTCTCTCTGAAAAAGGCCAAATGAAAAGAAGAGAACTACTCAAAGAGCCTCCGAAAAAAGCAAAAAATCTCTCTTTGTGTCTAGCCAAAAAGTAGGTGAGAATACGAGTAAAAAAGATCAACCCCAAAAGAAATCCTAAAGATAAATTGGCTAAAAAGAAAAGAGAAGAGATATCTCCAAAAATACATGTAGAAAGAGAGTCGATGGTTTTTACATATAAGCCTGATACCAACAAAATATAAGAACCAGATACGCCGGGCAAAAGAGCTGCAGAAATAGAAACAACTCCGAAAAGAGTTACGTAGAGAAAAGATAGGAAAGAGGAGTAGCTGGTAGATTCATATTGAGAAGGGAAAAATCCAAAAAAGAGGGTCAACGCGGCACCGGAAGCGAAAAAAAAGAGAGTGCTTTTAGAAAGGTGGGGTATTTCTAATCGAAAATAAGAAAGCCCCTGTAAACAACATCCAAAGAAAAAGGAATAGGTATAGACTCTATATATTGGATAAGACAATAACCACCGAACTGTGTGTGAGAAAAAGAGCAGAGAAATAACCATTCCCAGAATCAGAGGAAGAAAGAAAAATATTGTCTTTTTCTTTTCCAGAGGGAAGAGCAGTAAAAACAGCAAAATATAATGTTGAAATAGAAATAAGATCTGCGGGAAATTTAGATGATTTGCCAGATGCAATAAAAAGCACCTCCTGCTCGCCCTGCAGCACTGTCGGCACTG
>CAYPKB010000246.1:0-2279 GCA_964411185.1 uncultured bacterium | reverse complement strand
GATGAACTCTCTCCTCTTGCACTTAGTTGGTTAGAAATAGTATTTTCTCATCTTCATGAGTTAAAAAATTATCCCCCTGATGGGTTGGCCCTTTCTTTGCACGTTGGATTGAAATATAGCTATCACAACGACAAAAAGAGCTTTTCTTGGGAAGAAAAGCTTACATTTGCTAACAAGCTTTGGGATTATTATGAGCTCTATTTGGACCGATGGAAAAATATTGATCCTAGATTGCAACTTTCCCCTGACCAAGAGAGGGAACTTTTGACTATTGTGGAAAGCTACCTTTCCGGCTCAAAAAATTCCTCTGGAATTATCTCCCATGTAGAACAACGCAGAAAAATCTTGAGTCAAAAGGAGAAGGTTGATGATGACCAGACCTTGCTCTTTCCTCCCTCTATTCCCTCTTTTGCCTATCTACCACCTCCAAAAGCTTGGCTAAAAAAAGAACTCAATCTATTCAGAGTGGGATCTGTAGATGAGAGTTCGCTCGAAGGTTACAGAGAAAAAAAGAGTGTAGAGATTTTTTTCGAGCAAGTGCAACCCAATTATCACACTAAAGCAAGAGAAGATCTTGTCTTTTTTAACTGGATATGGAACCAGCTACCTTCTACTCAAAAAGTAGGAAAAAATGAATATAGATCTTTTGCTCTTACAGAAGAAAGAAGAAATAGGTGGAAGCTTTTTACCCTTTGCAGACTGGCTGCTCTTACAAAAAAAATCGAAAGAGGAGAAGAAAATCATGAGGCTACCCTATATAGCCTGTACCTGCTTCTATATTTCTTACAGATGCCCATGGATCAGTTACAAGAAAAATGGAATGAGTTTGAGCAAGCAAGATATAATGAAACGCTACCACTTTTTACCTTTGTTTCTTACTCTAGCAGCTCCCAAGACCATAAGTTAGAAACGCTATCTTCTGATCGTTGGCAGCAACTGAGGGTAACCAATGAAAAAATAGCCCTATCTATCAAAGAGAGTAAGCCTTCTCTCGAAGCAAAAAGGATCAAATGGCTCTTCCCTCCTCTTTTCAGCCAAGAAGAGCTCCAACCTCTTGCTATCAAACCAGTAAAAGAAAAAAATCCTCTGCCCCCTCCACCGTTGGAACCACTACCTTCACTTTTTGCATTAAAAAAATATGATCTATTGGTCCGGGAAAACCTTTCTCATATGAAAAATGAAATCCAAAAAGGAGCCATCCTCTTATCAACCAAGGGGCAGAACCTAACTGCAGATAAAGCGGAGATGATACATGCAATTCTATCCAAAAAGTTAGAAGAAAAAGAGAATGAGATTGAAAAAAGCCAAGCCTCCATTTTGCACAGCGTGCATAAGGGAGGAAAAGAGGAACTACTTGCTTTCAGATCTGGAGATAGAGTCCCCCTTACCATGGATCAATTAGAGCTTTTCTATCTTACGAAGGATGCAGGCCAGCTGCAAAATTCCACTGTCACAAAGCTCTCACCTGCAGAGATTGAAACTCTTTGGGATCGGATCAAAGAATGGGAAATAGCTAATATAGAAAAAATCCGTATCCAAAAAGCCTTAGACCTTTGCATACAGTTGATCCTACCTATCTCAGAAAAAGAGAGGAGAAACTACTCTGATAGCTTTTTTGCTCTGGTCCAACAATCACTAGACTATATAGCCAATAGCAAAAATGAGATGCATGAAAGAGTCCTTTTAGTTTTTTCTAGAAGAAGCGGGAAAATTCCACGGGAAGATCAGTGGAAAGATGTAGAGAAGATTATTAGCAAAAATCCTTCTATCTTTCAAAAGATTATGGGCGGAGGAAAAACCTCCGTTATCGCAGCCTTGTGGGCTTACATCTTAGCGCAGATGGGTTTCTTACCTCTTTTTATTATCGATAGCTCCCTTATGCGATCTGTCATTTCTCTATTGAAAACCACGCAAAAAAGTGCTTTTGGACAAGGAGTTTTCTCCCTACCTTTCGAAAGAAAAGATTTGCGAGATCCTAAAAGTGGAATAAAACGGCTAGAATGGATCGCAGATAGACTGGAAAAAGGTCTTAAAGAAAAGGAACTGTCGATCATAGATCCCACATTTTTACGAATATTGGACTTAGAAAGGTTGATATCGTTGAAAGAATGGCTCTCTTTTTCTGAAAAGCAAGTAAAGGCACGAAATGAAGCAAAAAAAAGATATACTCTTTTGCAGCGAATCATGACCTTTATCGAAAAAAATGGAGCTGCCCTGATCGATGAAGTAGATAAGATAATGCGTTCTAATTTTTCTGTGCGCCTACCAATAGGAGAGAA
>CAYPKB010000245.1:0-2280 GCA_964411185.1 uncultured bacterium | reverse complement strand
ATACCTACTCCCCCGTGACCATATATTTCATAAGTTACAGCATCATACTCTTCACCACTGCCAGAAGAGGCTTTTTGGATATTTCTCTCCACATTTTCATTTGGAACACCTGCGGATTTCGCCTTTTGGATGACATTACGTAGTTTAGGATTGGTTTTAGGATCGGGACCACCTTGTTTTACAGCTGAAATTAGCTCCTTGATAATCCTAGAAAAAAGTTTTCCTTTTTTCTGGTCAGCTCGTTCTTTTCTATGTTTGATATTTGCCCATTTACTGTGACCGGCCATTATAACTTTCCTCGTTTGTGTAAAAATTTTTTCTCCCATTCCTTTGCTTGTTCATACCAAGGAAATATTTTTTCTTTTTTTTTAAAAAGAGAAGTGTGAACACGAACTCTTCCTGCTCTATCTACATAGGGAGGGCATATATCATGCAACATCTCATGATAGACAATAAACTCGATGAAATAGAGAGGAACTTTAGGATGATCAAGTAAGGAATTGATTCGGATCCAACGGAGATGTCTGGTATAGCTGCCAAAAGTTACAGAAGAAAAACGTTTATATTTCGGCTTCTCAAACCAGCTGATGGTCAAAGAGAGTTCATCGGAAAAATAGCGTTTATTTAATCGATGGTAAATCTCTTGGAGATCAACCCAAAGACCTTTCGTTTTGAGTTCTTTTTTTTGTAACAGATGAGATTGATCTATATTTTGAAAATAATCATGCGCATAACGACGAAGTGGAGCTAGTGCTTTTTTTTTCCCTTTCACTGCATATTCTACAATCGATTGTAATATTTCCTCCGGGGCAGAGAGAAATAACTTATGCAAAGATATTGCCAAGTGTTTCTTTGGTCTTTTCCAGACAGAAAGATAGGTAGATTGATTATTGTTGATAGTTAGAGAAAGATCTATAGCTCCATAGGAAGATAGCTTAGCTTGCAGCTCTTCTTTTGTTACGATCCTAACCATTTCTGCATCAATATTTTTGAATAATATTTTCCGTTATCTTTGATGAACTTTTTTTCCACACCATATTTTTCAAAACCCAATCTTTCATAGAGTCTTATGGCTGGATTTCCTTCGTACACCTCTAAATGGAGTAGCTCTATCCCCTTTTTGATGGCAATCTGAATCAGATTCTCCAAAAGGGCTGTCCCTATACCTTGCCCCTGACATTCTTTTTTGACAATGATGGCAAAAAGAGATTGATGAGAGATTTTTTTAAAACCCTGCAGGTAGAGATTAGCAATGCCCACAGGTTCTCCATCAAGAGTTGCTGTCAGAACAACACCAAGGGGTATATTATTCCATATTTGTCTAATAGCATCCTCTAACTCTCTATCTGTGGACATCGGATACCACTGCAACATCCCTTCATCGTGAAACCAAGAAAAAAGGGGCTCTTTATCACTATCTTCCGTAGGTCTGATCTCTATCTTTTTTTTCATAACAATCTTTCAAAAAGCAATCTGGGTAGATAGCCTTCTTCACTCTTTACATACCTTGGTTGCTTTGCAAAACAGTTGAATTTATGCTTCTCTAATAAAGGGATAATGGGACAATCACCATATATTTCTGCATTCATGATTTCTAAGCGAAAATAGTTTTTTGCAAGATGAAGAAGATTTTTAACCATAGAATCTCCTATGCCTTTTCTTCTCATCTCTTTTTTCACCACCAAATAAAAAAGGCAGTGGTGAGCCACTTTTCTGTAAGGCATAAAGAAAAGAGTCCCAATAGCTACAGGCTCATTGTCAACTATACCAGTCAGACTTCCTTTGAATTTGGAAAAACCTATCCAATTTTTCACCATTTGCTTTTTTTCTTCTTCATTCGAACAAGGAAACCATTGCATGGTTTGTGAATCTGATAACCAACTATCTAAAAAGCTCTCATCCGAGAGTTCGCTATAACGGATATCAAAATTTTTCATCCGAACTCCTTTAAAAATCCTTCAATGAAAATATCAATTTCTCCATCCATTACGGCTTGAATATTTCCACTCTCTATTTTTGTGCGCAGATCTTTTACCAGCGTATAAGGTTGAAAGACATAACTTCGGATTTGTGATCCCCAGCCTATCTCTTTTTTCTCTCCTGATAGCTCCTTCAACTTCTCTTCTCTTTCTAAAACTTGCTGTTCATAGAGTTTCGCTTTCAACATGGAGAGACAAGTTTCTCGGTTCTGTACCTGACTTCTTTCACTTTGGCAGCTAACAACAATTCCTGAGGGAATATGGGTAATACGTACAGCTGAATCTGTAACATTGACATGTT
>CAYPKB010000244.1:0-2291 GCA_964411185.1 uncultured bacterium | reverse complement strand
AAATTGTTGCAATTGCAACAGAACTAGGTCTTTCCCCAAGTGGTGATCACAGCACAGTTAAAGCTCGACTTGATGCAATAGAAAACGATGCTTGGGAATCTTTTACGGCTGATGATACGACTCCGGATGTTGGCTTAGGGCATTATTTTGTTACAAACAACACATCGGGAGCAATATCAATTACGGATTTTGACGATTATCCAGCCTCCGGTTCCTGGTGGTTTTTTTTAATGGCTGGTGATAGTAACACAACAATAGTAAACGGAGACCCAATTGTGACCACTTCTGGTTCTAATATTAGCGCTGGGGCGTGGAATATGCTTTTGTTTGTGCTAAAAGATGATGTTTGGTATCAGGTTTCATAATGAGACGCTTACCCTACATTCCAAAAGATGATCCGGTCGTTTTTAGCTGGATAGAGATATTTTTGGGAAATTTTCAAATCGTTTCTGAGGTGCCGACGACTTCAACGTTAAAGCAAGGCGATCTTGTGCTTTATCTTTCCGGAAGCACTTACAAAATGTATGCAAATTTTAACGGCACGATAAAAAGTGTAGCTTTTTCATAAGGAGCAATAAAATGCCTATACCAAGAGATTATGGTTTAATTCAAAACAATCCATTTTCACGAACAGGAACGAGGACCCGGACTAACACATCAACTGAAGACGTTGGACACAAAACCGGTAGCAGTATAACTAGAAATCAGGGACGCAGGGATTTTGATTATCGGAGAGGATTGCCAACGAAACCCCCACGCCCAGGCTTGCCTCCAGGCAGCGGGGACTTGCCAGGCGGAACAGGCGAATCAGGTGGAATATCAGATAGGACGAAAAAGCCAATGGATGAACGAGATGTTGGTGGTGGTGTTGGTGGTGAACACGGGGATTTGCTTTCTCAATTATGGGACATTGTTAATCAGGGTGGAATTGGAATGAGTGATGCTGATAGAGAAAAAAGATTTAATCTAATGACACAACGACTTGATCCACAATACCAATCTATGATTGACTCCGAACAGGCTGAAATGGCACGACGTGGTTTATACCGATCTGGTATGGCGCTCTCAGCAGCGAATAAAACAAAAAAACAGCAATCCGAGCATTATGGACAACTTGTGAACGAGATGGAACTTGAAAACCTTGCGCGCCAACAGTCAAGTTTAATGCAAGCCATGCAGCTTCTTATGACTGCCCGAAACGCTGATCAAAGTCTTGGCTTCCAAGAAAAAACAAGGGATTTAGAAATTGCTTTACAAAGAGAGTTGATGCGAAATAAAACAAAAGCTCAAAACCAAATGGGTTACATGCAATTATTTTCTTCCCTTCTTACCAATCCAATGATTCAAACTAGTGGAGGTGGAAACACCTCTCCGTTAGGATGGTTGTTAAATTTAATATTTTAGGAGACTAAATATGTCAAGATATACGTTTGGTCAAAATGCCACTCTTCCTCTTTCCACTGGCGCAGCAATAGCAACAACGCTGTCAAATTCTTTGGATCGTTTTTATGACCGAAAACGTGAAGAAGAAAAACAGCAAGCAGCTTACAAACAAGCGATGGAAATGGAAACAAAAAAGTCTGATTTGAGAATGATGGAAACGATGTTTGAGTCAATGTTATCAGAAGATAAAACCGATCCATATAAAGAATCAATGTCAAAATATTATGATTCATTGACCCAAAAAAATGAATGGGAAATGTTGCAGCCCCAAAAACCAGTAAAAGAAAAAAACAAATGGGAACTTATGTATGACCAATTCCGAGCTTTAGATCAGCAGGCAAAATACAATAAAACCAAAAAATCCGCAAAGGAAGAAGATATTAGCTTTGGCAGTTTTGATGATAAAGATTTGTCTGATCAAATGGATCAATTACAGCCGGAGATTAAGGAAGATTATGATAAAGGAGGATATAAACGAGTTTTTTCCGACCCTGAAGTACGAGAGGAGTTTAAATATGTTGTTGCAGCAAAACAACTTTTGCGACACGGGCTTAACAATGCAAGGTTGGAAGAATTAAATATTTCTCCAAATGATGCTGTGAAAACTTATAGATTTCTAATGGAAAACTACGGTATGGATTTGGATTCGGATTTTCCCATATTAAAGGAAAATGATATTATCAAGGTTGTAACTGCCGGTTGGACGATTGATGATATAAACAAAACAATTGCAATTATAAAAAAAGAAAATCCGGAACTTCAAAAGATACCCGATTATCAACTCATTAAAAAAATGGTTGAAGAAATTGAATGATCAAGAAGAAAAGAAAAAAAAGATTACGCCCAAA
>CAYPKB010000243.1:0-2291 GCA_964411185.1 uncultured bacterium | reverse complement strand
ACCGGAGCAACCTCAGTCAATCCGGTTACTCCCACCGGCGCTCCCGTTGAGGGCCAGACCTTAACTATCTCTGAGGTGGGGAATTTAAATTTAGATATAGGAGAAAATAGCCCTTCAGATCTTATGTGGAGTGCAGCTTATAGTAGCTTCTTGCTGAAAAAAGAGAAAAAACCGGTGCATATCAATTTACATTTTACAGATGATTTGTACTCCTCTTCTACTTCTCCCCCTCAGAGAAGACCGATTTTTTATTTTCCTCTTTCAGAACCTCTCTCTCTTCCTACAAAAATATCAATAGATAAAGAGAAGAAAGGAGCTATTCTGATAGGGAGTTTAAAAAATGGACTAGAACTTTCCAAAATTTATGCCTTAGCTGATCAGTTGCAATGGCCCATTATTTCAGATATCAATTCCCAACACCTACATTGTCCTTCTTCTGTTCATAGTACATCTTTTCATTCTCTAATGGGCAAATATTTCTTATGTGAAACTCCTGAACTTCTTCTCCATTTCGGAGGCGCATTTGTAGATAAATATTTCTTTCTTTTCTTACAAAAACAACGACCTAAGCAATACATACATATTTCAGAGTCATTGAAAAGAGTGGATCCTTATGAACTTGTAACAGAAAGCTACTCCATTCCTATCTCCTTTTTTCTTGAGAAGATCGAAATTATAAACGGTCCCAATAGAAGTTGGCTCTCTTTATGGAATCAAATTGAGAACCAAATTTGCGAGATCATAGAAGAGGCGCTGACTTTGTTCCCTCTATCTGAAGCTGCTTACATGAGAGCTATTTCTAACCTTATCCCAGATGATTTACCCATTTTTCTGGGAAACAGCCTTCCTGTTCGTAATGCAGAACTCTTCTTTCAGTCACAAAAAAGATATGGCCCTATTTTTACAAATCGAGGGTGTAGTGGAATCGATGGTAATGTAGCAACTGCAGTTGGAATTGCACAAGGATGTCAGAAAAGAGTAATAGCCATATTAGGGGATCAAACAGCTCTTCACGATCTGAATTCATTAGCTCAAACTATCAAGCCTTCTTATCCTCTATCGCTATTTGTTATCAATAATGGTGGTGGGGCTATTTTTTCACGGTTACCTATAGCCAACTCAGCGCACTGCTCTACCTATTTTTGTAATCAGCATGAACTCTCTTTTAGAGGTATTGCTGAAAGCTTTCAGCTTTCTTATTACACTGAAAATAACTTTTCCTCCTCCTTCACGGCGGAAAAATCATCTCTAGTAGAGATTGTACCAGATAACCAACAAACCCTTGATTTTAATAGATTTTTAGAAGCAAAATTGCGTTCATTACGAACGAAAACTGAGACGGTTGTTTTATGATCGAGTGGAAAGAAAAAGGTGGTTTTTCTGATATCAAATATCACACCTATAATGGAATTGCCAAATTGACTATCAATCGTCCTCATGTAAGAAATGCATTTCGTCCACTTACTGTGCAGGAACTATCGATAGCTTTGAAAGAGGCAAGAGAAAATCCTGAAATAGGTGTCATTATCTTAACGGGAGAGGGAAAAGAAGCTTTTTGCTCTGGTGGAGATCAAAAAATTCGAGGAAGTGCCGGCTATAGAGATGACAAAGGGGTAGATAAATTAAATGTCCTTGATTTCCAAAGAGAAATGAGGAGCTGTCCTAAGCCGATTATTGCTATGGTAGCAGGTTACGCTATCGGAGGCGGTCATGTTTTACATGTTCTTTGTGATTTAACTATTGCAGCTGATAATGCAATTTTCGGACAGACTGGACCGCGCGTTGGATCTTTTGATGGTGGGTATGGTAGTTCTTTTTTAGCTCGTATTGTAGGGCAAAAAAAAGCTAAAGAGATATGGTTTCTCTGTAAAAAATATACAGCTCAAGAAGCTTTAGAAATGGGGTTAGTCAATTGCGTAGTACCTTACGAAAGGTTGGAAGAGACAACAGTTGAATGGGCTGAGAAGATTCTGGAACACTCCCCTATTGCTTTACGATGTTTGAAAGCAGCATTCAATGCAGATTGTGATGGACAGGCTGGACTGCAAGAATTAGCAGGGAATGCCACACTACTTTATTATATGACAGAAGAAGGACAGGAAGGAAAAAATGCCTTTTTGGAAAAAAGAAAACCAGATTTTGCTAAATTCCCCAAAAGAGGGTGATCTTCCCCTTTTTTCTTTATGGTGGCATGCGACAAGGCCTAAAACTTGGATTGCAGCTATCAGTCCTGTTTTTATAGGTATAGTGACTGTTCCCAATGTAAATATAATGCTCTTTTTTATGACTCT
>CAYPKB010000242.1:0-2292 GCA_964411185.1 uncultured bacterium | reverse complement strand
GGTTGTGTGGCACATACATCAGGAACACTCATCTGATTGGCGACAATTATTTTTACCGTTTTTTTGAAACCTTAGTTTGACAGCTGATGTCGCTACCCCTTACCCAATGCAGATTACAATTTTTGGTTTGGCACTATGAACTTAGCTTTCGCTTGTTAGATAAGGGTTTTAGCAACCAAGATTTGTAGGTAGTTCAAATTTAACTATTCAATGCCAACTCCTATTTATTATTGAGATAAAGTTCACTAAACCAGTGGATACTTTTTTATTCTTTTAGAACATTGATTATGTTGGAAGAATCAAGGGGATCTTTTTAACTCCTATAGCATCTAAGATTCTCTTGTGCTCAGCACTGCCTTCTACTGGGCAAAGAAAAACTTTTTTTCCTATTTGATTTTTAGCAACTCTTATATCGTCCAATTTACCCAAAGCTTCCCTGGCTGTTATCTCAAGCTGGGCCTGGCTCATTTTCTTCTCTATGATTTTCTCTAAAAGGTATGATAGGACGCAAATAAAGACATGAGCTCTCACCCTATCATCCTCATAATGGCGAATCGGACGAAGACGAAAAAAGTCTTTTATCTCCTTGAAAGCCACCTCTACACCGCTAAGGTTCTTGTATTGTCTGATGAGCTCCTCGGGTGAAAGATCAAAGGCGGTAGTTTTGATGATGAAAATACCATCTAATATTTCCTCCTCTTGAAGAAGCTCTGCTCTTAAAGAGTAGGAAAAAAGGCCATCTTGAGAGGAAGAATAATTAAAGTATTTTCGGTTAGTTTTATCTAAAGCGAGAGTAGCTTTCTTTAAAATCTTTTCCCGATCCTTTAGCTTGCCCGTCTCAATTGAACATCTGATTTTCTCTAAGTTTTGTTTTCCTTTGTTTATTCTTCCTTCTCGGTAGATTCTATCATCTTTCTTTTTCTCCGGATTCAAACAAACAAGGTAGCAGGATCCATCTTTAGCTCTATATTCAGAGAAAAGAAGCTTTTCTTTTTCACTTATTTTTTCCTGCTCATAGCTTTTTCTTTTTTCTTCTAGATCAAGGAATGTGGCACTTATAGCTTCTTTAGCTTCATTAAGACGTCTTTTTTTCAGGCTAACAATGTAGGAGAAGCCTTGCTTTTGAATGTAATTGAGAACTTTCTTGCTTACCATACCCCGATCGGCAACAAAGATAATTCGCTTCAGGTTAAATCGCTTCTTTAGATCATCTATCGTTTCTATTACCGTGGTTTTATCCGCTCTATCCCCTTCAAAGACTTTATGAGCAATAGGTATTCCTTCATCAGTTACCAAAAGACCAATAACGATCTGATGTTTATCAGGACGATGATCTTTCGATTTGCCATGTTTTGCTATGGAAGGACCATCTCCTTCAAAGTAGCTGGAGGTCGTATCATAAAAGATGAGGTTACACTTGAGAGTGAATAAATCACATAATTTATAGTAGAGATCTTTTTCTATATCTTCTTTCATTTCTTCTAAGTACTCCATGCTTCGGTAAAAATCGTGAGGGGAAAGCTGAATATTTTCTAGCTCCGGTAGGTAAAGTTTCTCTTTATACCAGGAAGAGATAGCTAACTTACTTAAGGGATCAACTAATCGATTAGCCACCATCAAAAATGAGATAAGCTCAACTTGCATCTTTGCTTCAGTATGCCTCATGTAGCCACCTATCAACTCATCTAAGCCAAGCTCTTTCCAAAGATATCTTGCTGCGAGGATATCTCCGTAGCGAGGAGCTTGGTTTGTCTTTAAGTTTTCTACGTTCAGATCTTCTCTTTCGCAGATGCGGCAAAGACCTTTAATGAGTTGTTCTAGCTTTTTGTTTTTAAACTCCTCCAGCCTACCCAGATTAGCAACCACTCTTTGTCTTGATTGACCCCTATACCAGTAATTTTCTACTATTTTGACGTATTGGTAGAGCTTACCTTTGGATCTTGTCTCGCTTATACGAGGGAACATTTGACACCATTAATTTTGATATATAATTCTTGCCTTATCTTCTGTTATTATATCAAAATAATCCAAATTGTCAAGGAGCAATAAAGTAAAGTTTGGCACTATGCAATTTAAATTTCTAAAATAAAAACCCTTATATAACAACCATTACAGAAACTCAAGTGGCTGAAAATGGCGTTTTGCTGTCAAACTTGGGTTGAGAAACGAGAGACCAATCTTTTTTTCAACCTGCTTAGTGAAATGTATGAAAAGCTATCCATTATCGTTACGTCCAATAAAAGCTTTGAGAGCTGGGCTGAGATGATGGGCGACAGTGTCATGACTACAGCA
>CAYPKB010000241.1:0-2299 GCA_964411185.1 uncultured bacterium | reverse complement strand
CCGCCCCGAAATTATTTAATTCTACATCAAGAGTTGGTCCTTCTGGAAATACATCTAGCTTTTTCCTATTAAACTCTGTTATTTTATACCGATCGATTTCAGGAGCAATCTCATTGCATAGAGCTTCTTCTACTTCCTCAAAGAAATCATTTGTATTATCCCAAACACGCATTAGGCGAGAGGGAGAAGGGGTTTTTTGTTTAGCCTCTTGGATTTGTGTCAGGGTTTTGTAATCACTAAGCTTCTCGTTCAATATGTCACTAAGATTATCTTGGATATCCTTTGGATTTCTTTGCTTTAATTCTGCTATTATCTTTGCAGTTACCTCTCTCGAAGTTCCCGATAGTATAGTTAATTGATCCAATTCCTCCTTAATATTTGTTCTTAGTGATTCAAAGTCATTTTCCTCAAGTGGTTTGCTTTTGGAGACTTTTTCCCCAACTACTGGGTCTATCAAATGCTTAATATCACCACTTTTCTCAACTAACGTTTGTTCTCCTATCACTTTCTTCATAAACAAACCTTTCACATATTTCCCATTTAACCACCCCTTGAGGTCGAAAGATAAGTTAAACAGTGCAATATTTCCATAATCATCACCATCCCAAGCGATCTCATCAATAAATCTGGTTTGAGGAGGATTCTCTTCTCTTCCCTTACTCCTCAAATCCTTGCAATTATTGCAGATCTTTTCATCCTCACCTTCACAATAAAAACCTCTTCCACAGATAGGGCAAATAAACTTATTTTTGGGTAAATTCCCATCCCAATCGAGTGTCCAATCTGGCGTAAAGGTATTTCGACCGGAGGGAAAACTCTTGCTCGCTATTTTCTCTTGGAGTTTTCGTATTGCTTTTGGTAGAAGCTTCGTCAGCTCGGCGCCGTTGTTACTGAAATTAACAAAGGGAACCAGAATACCACTTGTTAAGTTGTTAAAAACTTCGTGAATTTTTCTGGTAACCCAATCATGATTCTGCTCATCAAGAACCGCCGGGGTGAGAAAATGAAGACCACTTTCATCTTCGTAAATACTGTTCCCAAGCAAGAAATTCTCCTCAATATCCTTTCTGATTATCTTTTTAATCTCAGTAAGGACTGTAACCCTCCCAACAATGTCAGGTATTTTCTCTGCTTGAGCTAAGAATTCATGGTAATTCCAACCGATGGAGAGAATCATGAAAGGTTTATTCTTTCTTACAAATTCTTTGTACTTCTCGCCACTCTTAATTTTTCCAAGCTCATTGAAGTAATCTTCATAATCTTTCTCAGGGTCCACCAAGAATTGGTTGAACAAAGCCTTACAAATGCTTGCAGTCATATAGGAATGTTCCCAAAGAGAAACATCATTGGCAGCTCTTGCAGTCATACCAAGAGCATTTTTGAGCGAACTCTTCACATCATTGAAAAACCGTTTTCTCTTTTTTGTGACTTCTTCAATATCACAAGTGCTTAATAGGTCTAAAATCTGTTCGTATACTTTTCCCCTTTCATTTTCATAGTCCACATCCAAAAGCTCTTCATGCCCAAAAGCATTCGCTTTATAAGTTGCACTAATTGATTGGGAAGCACCTTCACTCCCTTTGATTTTCCTATCTTCTTCAGCATCGAATTTATCAGATGCTATTAAAACACTGACTATTTTGTTTTTACTTTCCGTATTATGGTGCTCAGTCATGAGATGGGAAAGAGAGGCTTGTAAGCCTTTATCAATATAAACTTTGGTGGCTTCCATTAAATTTTTCACTTTTCTGGCTTTTTCCTTAGTTCGTTGATTCTTTGGCTTGTAATTTGAACTCTCACAAGAATCGTATTCTAAAACATTGCCATGATCGTATTCATTACTCTTCTCCAAGGAATGTTTCTCTACGAAATACTCGTTTAACTTACCTACATCGTGAATCAATGCCCCGATCTCCAATAGCAAAATCTGGTTTTTATAGCTTTTAAGCTTTTGAATCCCAGTTTCAGCCATCTTTCTCACCAATTTTCCCTATGCAAGAATCCATTCTTTGGATAAACCTCGAACTATCTTCACCAAATTGCTTATCCTTTTCCTCTTCCTCCATTTCTGGAAGTAGTTGGAACCTAACCGCATTTTTAACCACTCCATATCCGTCACTTGTCTTTGCTCCAAAACCGTATCTAGTGAGCATAGCAGGAACGGCTTGTTTTAGTACCTTCAAATCTTCCTTGATTTCAGATTTATCTTCTTTGCCAATTAAATCGAATGGAAAGTATAATAAAGAAAAGGTTCCTTCTGTCTTCTCTTGGGGAGCGACCTCAAACTGAATAGGTCCCT
>CAYPKB010000240.1:0-2314 GCA_964411185.1 uncultured bacterium | reverse complement strand
GATCTCTTGCTTTCTCAAATTGACCTTTTTGGTAAAAAGCTTCTGCTAGCTTCTCTTGTAAGGGAATAGATGTTTTTTCAATATCTAAAGAGAGTAAAATTCTTTCAGCTTGCTCCAAGTCTCCCTGTAAAAAATAGTTCTCTGCACTCTCTTCCAAAAGAAGTTCTGCCCAAGCAGGTTTTTTACCTTGGATCAATTGACAATATTTGTCTCTCAAGTCAGAGGAATTTACAATGGGCCAACGAAAAACCCTTACCAGTTCCACTAGGTCATGAAAGAAATCAGGTGTTATCTCATCACTATTTGGTTCTTTACTTTTTGAGATATACTCTGCAATCTCATCGAGAAGTCTAACTGAGATAGAATTTAGAATACCAATGACTCTTTTTTTGAGCCGGAAAATGGTCTCATCTGAAAGCTCCTCTTGAGAAAAATATTCGGGTAAACCTTGTCGTAATCCTATCAATCGTTCTATTGTGTTATACCTATTCCTTTCTCTCTTTAAACTGCAAGGCAGAAGATGCTGTGGTTTAGATGAAAGTTCTTGTAATCGTCGTCTCAATCGACATTGGCAAAAGCGTCCCTTGAATATTTTCATAAGATTAGTCAGAAACTGCTGTGTATCCTCAAAGATTTTTTTATGTTTTTCTGCTACTTGATAATAGGTAAAACTTTTCCAATCTAACGAAGCTGGATGAGAATGCTTTCTTTTTGCCAACGCCGCATGGGCTGTTTGTGTGACTGCATCAGTTTCCTGAGAGGATGTTGAAAATGAAGCTATCTTTTGCATCTCTCTATTGGGCAACCTGTTTGTTGGATGAGCCATATAAACCTCTTAGTAGAATAATTGTGAGCTCAAATTTTGAATACAAGAAGATTTAAACTCAAAACAAAAGTGAGCAGCCATTAGGTAGAATTCCTCATTCTATATTCCTATCAAAACTACTTAGAGCAGTCGTTTTTCCTTTGTATTTATAATCATTTCTTATTGTAAAATGCTATTCCTATGAAGCCTTTGCCCACTTATACAGAAAAAAACAGTAGTATATGCCTTCCCTTTTTCGGAGAGTGCTGTAAGCAAGCAGGGAAAACTTTTTTTTGTCTATTAGAGGCTATCTCTTCCTTAGGATCCTCTCTTGTTGCAGATTACTGCTTCTCTTCTACAACAAACCCTCGGGAAGCTCGGCTTCTTGAGGATTTACCTGAGGTAACAGAGATCTTCATAGAAACTCTTGGTGATGCAAGCGTCAATAGCAGTACTCCCCTTTTAGGAAAAGAGGATTATGTAGCAAATATTGATAGGACGCTTCAGCTGTTCCACATGCCTTCAGCAGAGAAAAATGAGTTACGAAAGCAACTAATCAACGAATTTGATAATAATAGCTCCATACAAGAGATGACTCAATCTGATCAGCAAACACATATCACAAAGAAAGTTTTAGAATTTTCCTATGCCTTTTTAATGAAATCTTTTGGATCTCAATCAAAAGAAAAACTAGAGGCAGATGAGAATGAATAGAATAGGTTGAATTGTCGCTCTAATGTTTCCTATCGAAAAACATCTCTTTCTGTGAATTCTCCTCTCCTTCTTATATTTGTCTTTTTGAAGCAGAGCATTGTTTTTGCAGAACCTTTCATTAAGTAATAACTGAAAAAGCCATTACATTATTCCAAAACGATATGATCGATTTGATATAGACTTCTCCTGATAATGTAAGAAAAAAAGGCAAAAAAAAAGCCTCCCTGAATGAACAGAGAGGCTGAAAGAAAATATGTGGCAGCGTCCTACTCTTCCATGCTCTTGTGCATAGTACCATCGGCGATGAAGGGCTTAACGGCTGAGTTCGGGATGGGATCACGTGTTTCCCCTTCTCTATTGCCACCACAATAATTTGAGATATATAGCTTTGCTACAGTAAAAGGCGCTTGAAAAATGGGATGTAAAAACATAAGTCAAGCCATTGGACTAATTAGTATTGGTTAGCTTCATATGTTGCCATACTTCCACACCCAACCTATCAACCCTGTCGTCTACAGGGGGTCTCATTGGGATACCTTATCTTGGAGGGGGCTTGGCGTTTAGATGCTTTCAACGCTTATCCTTTCCAAACATAGCTACCCGGCTATGCACTTGGCAATACAACCGGAACACCATTGGTTTGTCCACTTCGGTCCTCTCGTACTAGAAGCAGCTCTCCTCAAGTATCCTACGCCCACGACAGATAGGGACCAAACTGTCTCACGACGTTTTGAACCCAACTCGCGTACCGCTTTAATTGGCGAACAGCCAAACCCTTGGGACCTTCTCCAGCCC
>CAYPKB010000239.1:1316-2353 GCA_964411185.1 uncultured bacterium | reverse complement strand
AAGAAGTAAAGGATGGCTTGGCAATATCTCTAAAAATCTCTCTACCCTGGAGAAAAATCTAGCCCTGCAAGAGAAACATCTGCCTCTTTTACTAGTTGCCTTACATAATTGGTTTCATACGGTCAAAGAAGGAAAGAAGTCCCTTGTAGAGGTGTTAGATATTCTTAGAAATACAGGTTTTGAGGACCTTTCCCCTCTACAAAAATATATGGAAACACTTGTAAATGAGGATCCCGAAGGATTACACTGCCTACTTCATTACCTGGAAAGAGCGCTAGCATCTAATACAGAATAGCTTATTTTTTCTGCCTCTCTCTATCTTATCTGTTATCTAATTGCTGAAAGAAAATCAATCTTTCTTTTGCAGCTTTCTATATTTAGCAGACTCTTCTTCAGCAAGTTTTTTAGAAATATCCTCGATCTCTGAAATCGTATTTTTTCGGTTGTCCTTTCCAGTGACTTTCTTAGCAATCTCTAAAGCTCTTTCCTTTTTTCCTTTGCATGCCAATTCAATACAGATCATGTCAAAAAATTCATCTTTGCTTGTTTTAATGGTCATTTTTTCAGTAAAATTGATTGCTTGGTCCAATTTTCCTGATAGGCACCTACTTCTAATTATTCCTTTGAAGAGGGCGAACTGTGCCATTTCTCTACCATTCTCCTCTTGCTCTGAAATGTATTGGGATACTTCTGTACCCACATTGCCTAAACCTTCATTATCAAGAGTTTCTCCAAGGGAAATATATTCTCTGATCCACCATGATTTGTCTTTCATTGTCGAAATTTGGTCCAGTCGTATTTTGATAGCAAGATGCTTCGTGAAAAGACCGAAAAAAAGAGGATTGGGAGCAGGCATTAGCTTTTCTAAATCTCTGTTATGCAAGCGATTCAAAACCTCTTTAACTTTCTCAGCTAAACCATAGGGATTTATTTTTTCTAAAGAGGCTATTTCTACTTTTAATCTCGTTAAAGAAGCGGCTCCACCCTCTGAAAATTTTTTTTGCAATCTTTTAGCTCCTTCACCAAGGTATATGGTC
>CAYPKB010000239.1:0-1306 GCA_964411185.1 uncultured bacterium | reverse complement strand
ATTTTATCTCTTTTTTCACCAAGTTCGATATTGTTTTTGAAACAGTAGTAATAGTCTGGAGATCTTTACAATCACAATAAGAGAGAAAATGTCCAAATTGCTCTTCCGGCAACCTTTCAAAAGCTGAAATCTCGGGATTAGTAACACTACTCATAGAAACCTCTAATTTATTATTTTGATAGTTAAAATTATAATACAGTTTAATTTTAACATGATAGTGTTAAAAAAATTTTTATATAATTAATAGAAAACTAGAAGGTAAATCTCTGTAGATCCGAAGCAGCGTAGCTCTCAGGAAATATCTCTCTTGCCTCTTCTTCGAAGATGGTCTCATCAGAGTATCTAGCAGAAAAATGCGTGAGAATTAATTTCTTGGCTCCGGCTTTTGTAGCAATCATGGCCGCATCACTTGCCGTCATATGAAGATATTTTTCTGCAAGCTCCTTGTGTGCCTGAAGATAGGTGCTTTCAGACAACAAGATGGTTGCCTCTTTAGCAAAAGAGTTGAGTGTATCAAAGTACTTTGTATCTGAGATATAGACAAAGATCTCTCCTTTTTGAAGATAACTTACCTGATCTAGATCAACCTTATTTCCTTCAATAGTCAGAGAACCTTTTTCTTCTAATTCTCTTACCTTAGGACCTTTGATTCCTACCTCTTGTAATTTCTCTTTTATAAATTTGCGTTTTGGTTGGGCTTCGACCCGATAGGCTAATCCATCTATACCATGTTGAAGATAGAGAGCTTGAATGACAAAATTTTCATCTTCGGCCACTACTCCCTCTTTTTCAATAGGATGTTCGACCACTTCGATTCTTTCATGATAGATACAACCATATCGAAGCCTATCGAAATGTTTTTTGCCTGAGGCAGGATAGTAGCAATGGATAGGATGGGTCACTTTATCTAAGTTAAGACGCATTAACATGGAGCCTAGTCCAAGACAATGATCTCCATGAAAATGACTGATGAATATCCTGGTAATACAGGTAGGAGCTGTATCGGCAAAAATAAACTGCCTTTGCGTACCCTCCCCCGGATCGAAAAGTAATCCTTCGTTGTTCCAGCGGACAAGATAGGCTCCCTGATTTCTTCTACGGGTGGGTTGCTGACTACTGCATCCCAATATGGTCAGATCTTTTACCACCTGTTTTCAACCCCTCCAACGAAAAAAGGAAACTTTGGCGAGAATAGCTCCTGCAAAAGCCCCACTGAAATGAGCCGTATTTGCAATATTGAATAAAAAACGAGAATTTCCTGACATTTGAAGGAAAGCTATAATAATTTGAATAATCAAAAGTCCTA
>CAYPKB010000238.1:0-2362 GCA_964411185.1 uncultured bacterium | reverse complement strand
GAAACAAGAGAAAGATCCAACTACTTTTCATACTTCCCGTTCTCTTTTTCCATATATGCCAACCAACCCTCTTGAGAAGATTTTTCTTCCTCTTTCATAGGAAATCCTGAAATACCAAAATAATCTGTCACCCATAACTTTACTTCATTCGAGCCTAATGGGGAAATCCAAGAGAACCACTTTCCAGGCCAATTGGTTTCTGCAAAAGTTAGGGAGTAAGGATATAATAACAATTGGTTTTTCGCTTCATCAACTAGAGTTTGCAAAAGATCCATATTGGAAAAAAGAGATTTTTCATGCCAGGCTGCTGAAAAGCAAAGGAGGGAAAAAAATTCCGCAGAAGATAGTAAAGGCTTTTGAGACAAAATCGAATCGGCATGCATTTTCATTGCAAAGGAGTCCAAAAATTTTCCCGCTTTTTCTGAGGATACAATAGGAAGATGGGTAAATAGAAAGGATACTATCATCTTCTCTGCCTTTTGAGGTAACCATCGGTCGAAAAGGTTCACTAAATGCTCTTTCCATAAGAAAACGGGGGTAGAGGAGTGGGTGGTCAAAATTTGATTGGGGAGAGAGGCTATTTGATATTTTTCTTTGAAGAGAGAAAGAAGATATTCCTGCTCTTTTTCTGATACTACCATCTGTTCATAAAAATATCTGGAAAGAGCAGAAATATCAGAAGGAGAAGCTTTTTCCCAAAGATCTCCTCGGTAGATGAAAGCATGATGCAAACTGGTCATAATAAGGGGAGTTTTGGGTAGATTCTCTTGGAAGGTAACAATGCTCAAAACGGAAAGA
Source organism: uncultured bacterium (assembly GCA_964411185.1). Lineage (GTDB taxonomy): Bacteria > Chlamydiota > Chlamydiia > Chlamydiales > SM23-39 > CAYPKB01. The sequence goes on along the minus strand of CAYPKB010000238.1, from coordinate 1,564 downwards.
TCTAAAGATTCTTCTTTGGTGAAAGATCTTCCTCTACCGAAATATACTTGGAGAAGATCCTCAACTGCTCCTCCTGAAACATAACTCCAAAGTCTCTTGTTTCCTATAATATCTCTTTCGAACTCATCGCTGCGGATCCAATGGATGGTCTCTGTTATACAATGCGAAATTTCTTCTTTTATTACTCCCGTTAGATCAAAACGACTTTCCAATGAGGTGAAAAAATCTTGCAACGCCTCTATAAATTTCTTTGCATCATGGATAGCTGTCCACAAAGTAGGCTCATCTCTTCCATGTTTACAATACAACCGGAATCCTGCAGGACTATCTTCTAGAATCTCTTCATCAACCTCTTCCATATCGGGATCATAGAGCTCTTGGAAAAATTCAGAAAAAAGCTCAATGGACTTTTCAGCCATAAGAGCAGGTATTTGATAGAGTATTTCACATCTCTCTCTCTTCTCCGATACCAGCTCTCCCAAAGTTTGCAGAGAACTTTGTAACATGCGCCATTCTGCCATTCTTTGAGCTGATTGCATATCATTCGATGCCCGCAGTGAGAGTGCATAAGCACTTTTTGCTTTGTCCACAGTGAGTTGATATTCTCCTTCTAAAGTAGAAAGCTTTTCTTCTTCCTTTTCTATCTCCCACAAGGCCCACTTTTTCCAGAAGGCACCCATACCTACTTCTCTAGAATGATGGGGATCAAGTCCAAGGGATTGGAAAAGATTCCAACGAGTGGCCTTCTGCTTCACATCAGACATGGAAGCTATAGTATATTCCCACAGCTTCAAAAGGGGATGGTCTGTTGTGGCAGTAAACTGTAAATAAGCTTTTTCCAAAGTGGGATTTTTCTCTTCCCACGTTTGAAAAGGAAGAAGCTCTCTATGCAATGGATGGAGGGGAAAATCTTTTTCTTTTTGGGAACTGTTTTGAGAAGAAATAAGAAATTGAAGCAACTCCTTGGGGTGCGAAAATTGATGACCCTCCAACAGAGATAATAGTTGTTGTTGCCGGGATTCTAAAGAGGCCTCTTCGTCTACAAGGTCGGCGGATGCTAAAGCAAGTAACAGAGCGGGATTTTTTGCAACTTTCTCTCTATCAAAAAAAGGAAAGGTTCTTTTGAGTTCTGCCGATCCAATAGAGGGATTCAAAGGGATTTGATAGATATTGCCATCGTAGATCCTCTGTATTTTACCCACATAGATGAGATCGTAGAGATCATCTATCATCATTTGAGTATGATATCTTTGGATATATATACAAGGCGCACTGGCAAAACAGGATCCAATATTCTGCCGAAGAGGAGTAAAGATGGCAGAAAGAATAGCTTTGCGAACCAGAAGCTGAGAAAGCGGCTCTCCTATACCAATCGAGGCAGATATCCAATCTTTCATTTTTGAAGAGATGGGTGAGATGTCAAATTGCTGGATTTTTGTCCTTGCTTTCTTATTTTTGAGAAAAAAAAGGAGCATTGCATAGATATGATCAAAAATTTCTCTATCTTCTGCGTAAGGGGCCAAGAGATATCTTTTCTTTTGCAATAGTTGGGCTAATTTAAGAC
>CAYPKB010000237.1:0-2390 GCA_964411185.1 uncultured bacterium | reverse complement strand
CATGGAAAAACCTGACTACTAAAATTCAAGATAGCAAAGAAAGAGCAATAACTCAAGATGGAAAAGAGATGAGAATATGCTAGCTACAAGAGAAAAAATCTCTTGCTTCAACTATTCTCGCTCTTTTTTTTCTCTTCTCTATTTTCACTCTTTTCTTCTTTTGGCTTATTAGAAGAATTTTCATCGCTTTCCCATTTTTTTTCATGCTCTTTGTCAGAGAGATGAGTTCTTGCCAATTGATCGATTAAAGTAGCTGTTGAACTATTTTGAGGCTTTTCTTCTACCTTTCGCTGTAGGGTAGAAGTGGCAGGCTCAATTGTCATATGGGTGCAATCAATTTCTATAAATTTTGCTTTTTCCTTTCCCTTGGATATCTCCTCGTCGGGAAAAGAGAGCTCTATATCAGAGTTGACAGGTGGTATAAAAGCCATACATATATCCTTTACAAAAAGATTTTACACCAAACTGAAAAAAATGGTCGAAAGATATTGGCTCTCTTTAAAACCCCGGTAAAAAATAAAAAAAGATTCTGTCAATTTAATGGTCCTGTACAGTAGCCTTTCCTCCCAAAAAAAAGAGGTTTTTTATGGCGTATGATTCTATAGGATTACATCCACAAGCATTTGCTCAAATTTTCACATCACAGGTTTATGATTCATTCTTACAAACCATCAGTGTAAATGAAGATCCCCACTCCCTTTTACAAGATAAAAAAATTCGTAAAGTAACCAATCTCATCGCAGATAGTCTCTATGACAAATTGCGAGGAAAAATAGGACTACATAACCAAGTCACCTCTCTTCTAAGCAGAAAAACTTCCATTGCCCTTTCAGAATTTCAAAGCGATCAGAATGCAAAGATTCAAGCTTGCGCAAGAGCAACCTTCCGAGCTTTTTTACCTCTTTATGCCTCCGTCCCCAATCATAGATATGTTCAGAAATATGTACTTGAATTTTCCAATCCACATTATAAAACAGAGGCGAAACCTTTCTTTAAAAAGAGTTATGACGCCCTGATGGACTCTTTATCCAATTTAGATCAAAAAACCTATCCGTTTTTTCTCTCCAGGCTCCAACTTTTCCAACCAAGCGAGCGCTCCTTTGCCTTAACCATTCTTGCAAAAAAGATTTCAAACGAACAAGCAAATGATCTCTTTGTTCTCTCGATAGAAAAAGAGATGGTGGATCTAGCGGATGCTCTTATGCAATCGAAAAAAGTGGACTGGCATTTCTACTACCAAGCTCAAAATAAAGCGAAAGCTGAAGGTAATAATACGATTCTTCGCTGCTTAAAAAAATTTGATCCCTTATCTACCTATACAACTGCTGAGGCATTTTTAACCCCCTTATCAGAAGCTTCAGAAATACCTACCCTCCTTCAAAATAGGAGCATACAAAAAGTGATGGAGAATGTATCAGAAGAACTGTATGAGAAATTAGAGGCTAATCAAAATCTCCATACCCGACTTTCATCTCTTATAGAAACAGTACATAAAGAGGGAAAACCTGCAAAGAAATCTGAAAAGAGTCACAAGGCCAACAGACTCTTTAGAGATATTTTACCTCTTCTTGTATCTATTCCGAACCGACTCCACAGTTTCTCCGGAGAGGGTCCAAAAGTGAAAAAGGATTCTTATCAATCCATGCTAGACTCTCTTTCCGAGCTAGAATATTGGGATCTAAAGCACCTATTAGATAGGCTTCTTCAGTTTCCAGTAGATGAGCGTTTTTTTTCCGCTCACCTTCTTACTGAATATCTCTCTACGAGCCAAATCGGCATGGTAATCGAATTGGCATCAGAACGAGATATGGATGACCTTATACCCATCCTTATGCAATCTAAAAAAGTAAAATGGCATCACTTTTTCTCAGCCTTACGGAGAGCCACAGACAGAGGTTCCGAAAAAGCCAAAAGCTCTCTGCTCCGCTTTCATCCACTTCAAACCTATCAGGGAGTAGGAGCCTTCTTTTCCAGCTTGTGGCAAGAAAAAAACATACTCTCATTTGTACAACAGCCAAAAGTGGCGCAAGTTTTCCAGCAGGTTAGAGATGAACTCTTTGAAGAGTTGCAAAAAGATAAAAAGACCTATCAAACTATCTCAGAAATTGTCCCCGGTAATCTCTCTTTAGATGAGGAAGAATCTAAAAAAGAGGGTAGCTCATCCATCTCTAAAGAAAACGAAGCGGAAAAAATCTTGCAGGCTTTTTTACCTCTTTTCATCTCTATCCCCGTCTATCTCTATCAAACAGGAGATCTTCGAACATACCCCACTGACAACGCAAGACCCTCAAACGGATCTTATAAAGAGATCATTCGATCCATTGGAATGCTTGATTTTAATGGATTAGATGAGATGCTCTCTAAATTACAACAAGAGTTCAGAGAGCAAG